>NZ_JAEPRP010000091.1:0-28671 GCF_016652895.1 Ensifer sp. SSB1 | reverse complement strand
TGCAGGGCTTCAATGCCGGTCCGGTGCGTGCGCCGCTGAAGGACCTCAGCGAAGACGAGGTCGCAATGCTCGACGCGCTGATCGGCGCAAACAAGCGCCACAAGTGAACGCCGGGCGCATGGGGATCGCGCGGACTTTCCGGCGGGCATTGCTCTCCATTGTACCTGCCGGGGACCGAACCTAGTCCTCGCCTGTTGCTGGGATCCCCTCCGCCAGTGCCAGTGCCTGCTCGGGCTCATCAAGGTGCATGAGCTCACCGTCCCGGCTCTGGCGAACTCTTTTCATGTGATCGCGGGGGCTGAGGCCCAGAGTTCGTTTGAACATGCGGGAGAAGTAGTAGGGGTCGGCATAGCCGACCTCTGCGGCCGCAGAAGAAACCGAAAGCCCTGCTTCGAGGAAATGCATGGCCCGTTCCATGCGTTTCAGTTCCTGGTACTTGCGCGGCGTACGCGTCACCCTTTTCTGGAACTCCCGCAGGAAATAGTCCCGATTGTAGGGCGATGTCTCGACCGCCTTGGTCGCAATATCCGGGTCGAGCGGATTGGCGGAAATCATCGTGGCCGCCTTCATGACAGCGAGGTCGATTGCGTCTGCTCCTTCGGGCTGGTAGGTGGCATGGTCTCGCCAACCGATGAACGCATCCTCGATGAAGGCGATGAGCAGGACCATGAACAGGTGATGCTGCCCGAGCGTCACGGAGGAGGGCGGCGCGCTCTGGCGGTAGTGGCGCGCCAGCGGCTCAAGCAACGCCCAGCGCGCAAGCCTCAATTTCGGCACCAGATCCATTTGCTCGATCAGGTTGTGGCGACCGTAGATATCCAGCGTGAAATGCTGTGCGACGCCGAGATAGGTCTCTGGCCCCTCATTCCATCCGATGAAATGCTGGCCGCGCGAAATCAGCATCGCATCGCCCGGTTCCATCACGCGCGGCTCGCCATCGACCAGATAGTGGCCGCGCCCCTCAAGGCAGATAACGAGGTCATCGACCGGGTTCGACTTGTCTATGCGCCAGGTCTGCGAATGCTCCATCCGGATAGCTGCTCGGGTGAGATCGAGCGTCAGCGCAGCCGGCGGAATGGCGGAGAGAATTCCACCTTCGATTTCGTCCATCTTTTTCCTCGCCTTTGTGAATTCATTCTGTGGCAAAAATGCGTGACTGTCATCGCAGAAATGCATGCACGCACCGCATCGAACAGGGAGGAGACCGGTTCGCAGAAGAAGGGGAGGCGAGAGCCTTCGTCTATCTGCACCGGTCCGGGAGCGTAATTTGTACGAAACCGTATCTAGCAAGGGCGCACTTCAGTGCTGCCCGGGAGGGGCACCATGAAAGGGCAGCGTCTCCTGGGGCTCGGCTATCTGGCGCCCTATATCATTGGTCTGTTGATCTTCACGGCCATCCCGTTCATCGGGTCGTTCTATCTGAGCTTCACCAGCTATGACCTGATGAGCGAACCGCGCTGGACAGGCCTCGCCAATTACGAGCGGCTTTTTACCCGCGACCGCACCTTCATCAAGTCGTTGAACGTAACGCTGCTTTACGTCTTCATCACCGTGCCCCTGAAGCTTGCCTTCGCACTCTTCATCGCGGCTATTCTAAATCACAGGTTGAAATTTATCGGCCTGTTCCGAACGGCATTCTATGTGCCTTCGATCCTTGGAGGCTCGATCGCGATCGCCGTTCTGTGGCGTTATGTCTTCGCCTCGGAGGGCCTTGCGAACATGGCGCTCGCGACCCTCGGTCTCGCGCCGGTCGATTGGTTCGGCGATCCCGTGAACGCGCTCTTCACGATCACGCTGCTGCGCTGCTGGCAGTTCGGCTCGGCTATGGTGATCTTCCTTGCGGCCCTGCAATCGATTGACAAGTCGCTCTATGAAGCGGCCGCGATCGACGGCGCCGGTAAGGTGCGCACCTTCTTCTGGATTACCCTGCCGCTGCTGACGCCGGTCATTTTCTTCAACCTGATCATGCAGATGGTTCAGGCGTTCCAGGAGTTCAACGGCCCTTACATCATCACCCAGGGCGGTCCACTCAAGGCGACCTACCTGCTGCCGCTCTACATTTATGACGAGGCCTTCAAGAAGTTCAACATGGGCTACGCCTCGTCCATCGCCTGGGTGCTCTTCACCATCATCACCGTCCTGACCCTCGTCGCCTTCTGGTCTTCGAAGAAGTGGGTCTACTACGCCGGCGACAAGAGGAGCTGACGAGATGACCGATCTTCAAGTTCTCAACGATCGCCTGGCCGCCCGCAGGGCAAGGCTCCGCCTGATGTCAACGACCGTTCGCTATGTGCTGTTGTTTTCCGTTGGGTTCGTCATGCTCTACCCGCTGATCTGGCTGGTCGGCGCGAGTTTCAAGACGAATTCGGAGATCTTTTCCGGCGCCGGCTTCATGCCGACAAGTCCGACCGCTGACGGCTACATAAAGGGCTGGCAGACGTCGACGCCCTATACCTTCGGCCGGTTCTTCTGGAATTCCTTCCTGATCATTCTGCCGAAGGTGATCGGTACGGCGATCTCCTGCACGATGGCGGCCTATGCCTTCGCACGGTTCGACTTTCCGCTGAAGAAGATCCTCTTCGGTTCGGTCATCGCCATCCTGCTTCTGCCAAATGTCGTCACCCGCATTCCGCAGTACATCCTCTTCCGCGATCTTGGCTGGCTCGACACGTTCCTGCCGCTCTGGGTGCCTTCAGCCTTTGCGGGTGATGCCTTCTTCGTCTTCATGCTGGTGCAGTTCCTGCGCTCGCTTCCAGCGGATATGGAAGAGGCGGCTCGTGTCGAAGGCGCCAACAGTCTCCAGACGCTGGTCTACATCGTCGTGCCCATGCTCGCGCCGGCGCTGATTTCCGTCTGCCTGTTCCAGTTCATGTGGACCATGAACGACTTCCTCGGGCCGCTGATCTATCTGTCGTCGGTCGACAAGTATCCGGTGAGCCTCGCGCTCAAACTTTCCATCGACACGACCGAAGCCTTCGAATGGAACCGCATTCTCGCGATGTCGGTCCTGACGATCACTCCCGCTTTGGTCGTCTTCTTCGCTGCGCAACGGTACTTCATTGAAGGGATCTCCTCCGGGGGAGTCAAAGGCTGAACATGGCTAAGGTCCAACTGAAGAATCTCGAAAAGATTTATGGCAACGCCTTCAAGGCCGTGCACGGCATCAACCTCGATATCGAGGATGGCGAGTTCATGGTCTTCGTCGGCCCCTCCGGCTGCGCCAAGTCCACCACGTTGCGCATGGTCGCCGGGCTCGAAGAGATTTCGGGAGGTGAGGTCGTGATCGGCGACCAGCGGGTTAACGACCTGCCGCCCGGCAAGCGCTCCATCGCCATGGTCTTCCAGAACTACGCGCTCTACCCGCATATGAAGGTGCGCGGCAATCTGGCCTTCGGGCTGAAGATTGCCGGCAAGCCGAAGGCGGAAATCGAAGCCGCCATCGATCACGTGGCGAAGATCCTCGAAATCGAGCCGCTACTCGATCGGCTGCCGAAGCAGCTCTCCGGTGGCCAGGCCCAACGCGTGGCGCTTGGGCGCGCACTCATCAAGAAGCCCGGCGTCTTTCTGTTCGACGAGCCGCTTTCCAATCTCGACGCCAAGCTGCGGGCCTCGATGCGTGTCCGCATCACCGACCTGCACCGCCAGCTCAAGGCCGAAGGCTTGTCCTCGACCGTCATTTACGTGACCCACGATCAGACCGAGGCGATGACGATGGGCGACCGCATCTGCGTTATGCAGGCGGGCCGCATCATGCAGGTGGCGACGCCGAAGGAGCTCTACAATCGCCCGGCGAACCTTTTCGTCGCCGGCTTCATCGGCAGCCCGGAGATGAACCTCATTGATGCAAGGCTCGAAGGTGGGGACTTCTCGATCGGCAGCCAGCGTCTGCCGCTCGGCTCCAACCTCGCGACACGGCTTTCGTCGAGGCCCAATGAGGCTGTGCTCGGCATGCGCCCGCAACATCTCTCGCTTGCCGCTGACGGCGCGGCGTTTGCGGCGAAGCTGACCAACGCCGAGTTCATGGGGCATGAAGTCTACCTCCACGCCGATCTCGAGGGCCGAAAGCTCGTAAGCGTGGTGGGCGCCGCCGAGTTCGAGGCTCTGGGCCGCTCGGATGTGATCCGCCTGCGCCCGGACCCTGCCCAACTGCATGTTTTCGACAAGACCGATGGCCGCAACGTGTCGCTTTGAGGAGGCGCCGCGTCGTTCAATTCCAAGGAGGAGAAGGCAATGAGAATGACAGCAAAGATCGCCGCGCTTGCCGGCGTCGCATATGGCGCCCTTGCGCTCGGCACGGCAGCGCACGCCGCTGAATTGCGCATGGCGTGGTGGGGTGGCGAGAGCCGCCACGTTGCCACCCAGAAGGCGATCGCCGCGTGCGGTGAAAAATACGGCCATACAGTCAAGGGCGAGTTCACCGGTTTTGACGGCTACCTCGAAAAGCTGACGACCCAGATGGCCGGCAAGACCGAGGCGGACATCGTGCAGGTCAATTGGCCGTGGCTGCCGCTGTTTTCAAAAAATGGCGACGGTTTCGCCAATTTGCGTGCGCTGAAGGCGATCGATCTTTCCAACTGGAGCGATGCCGATCTCGCGGCAGGCTCCATGAACGGGGTCCTGCAGGGGCTTTCGGTCTCGACCACGGGCCGCGTCTTCTTCTTCAACGCCACGACCTTCGAAAAGGCCGGCGTGCCCATCCCGAAAACCTGGGACGAGTTCTTTGCCGCGACGGCGACGATCAAGGAGAAGCTCGGCAAGGACTACTACACCTTCAACGCCGTCAAGGAGACCGCGCAACTCCTGACGACGCTGGCCGTCGTCCAGAAGACCGGCAAGGACCTCGTCGATCCCGAAACCAATCGTGTCGCCTGGACACCGGAGGAGCTGGCCGAAGGCATCTCCTTCCTGGGCAAGCTGGTCGAGACCGGCGCCATCCGTTCCCAGAAGGAAGAGGCCGCTGACGGCAACGTCAATCTGTTCGAGAAGCCCGCCTGGGCCGAGGGAAAGGTCGCTGGTTCCTATGAATGGGACTCGACCTATTCCAAATATGCCGATCCGTTGAAGGACGGTCAGGTGTTGACGCCTGTGCCGATGCTCAAGCTCGCTGACGCGGTAACGGAAGGCGTCTACCGTAAGCCGTCCATGGTGTTCTCGATCTCTAAAAACTCGAAGGACCCGGCGGCGGCGGCGCAAATCGTCAACTGCCTGTTGAACGAACCGGAAGGCATCGATGCGCTCGGCACCTCTCGCGGCCTGCCGGCGTCCAAGGCTGCTGCCGCCCGACTTGGCGAAAAGGGCGAGCCCGAGGTGCGCGCTGCCAATGCCATCGTGCTCGCCGCCGGTGGGCCGACCGTTTCGCCGTTCAACGAGCATCCGGAGATCCGCGCCGCCTTCATCGATACGCTCGAGGAATATGCCTACGGGCAGCTCAGCGCCAATGAAGCGGCGGAGCAGATCATCGACACGGTGAACGACGTGCTCGCCAAGTTCGACTGATCGCTAAATCTGCCCGCCGCGGCTTCTCGCGGCGGGCGCCCCGCGCCCAGCGGGAAACGAAACGAGAAGAGATCATGACCCGACCTTCCATCATCGCGCTGTCGGCGCGAACGGCGGCGCTTTGCCTGCCGGCACGCGGAGCACTCTACCACCTGCCGGGGAAGGCGAAGTGGCGCCTTTCGTCGCTCGACGGGGATGATCAGATGCGGCAGGGCGAGACCTCGCTTGCCGTGCCGCTACTGCACGATCTTCAACCTGGCGGACGCTATCGCTTCGAGGCGGAGGGGCTCGAAACGATGGAGTTTGACACCGCGTCCTGCGCGGGGCTCGTCGACGCAGGCGATTTCGGTCTCGTTCGCGATATCCATCTTGACGATATCGAGGGCGCACGCCGCAACGCCGCTGCCCTTCGAGAGGCCGTTGCTGCGGTTCCCGAGGGCGGTACGCTCAGGCTGCCGGCCGGGGTCTGGACGGCATTTCCCCTCGCACTCAAGACCGGCATGACCTTCCATCTTTCCCAAGGGGCGGTCTTGCGGGCGCCGTCGGAACGGCTCGGATGGCCGATCCTGCCTGCCCGCAACGCGTCCGGCGGAATGTTGGGGAGCTGGGAAGGCCTTCCGGCTGACTGCTTCGCAGCCCCGCTCCATGCCATTGGCGCGAAAGACCTGGTCATCGAGGGAGAAGGCTCGCTCGACGGGTCCGGCGACAGGGGGGACTGGTGGACCTGGCCAAAGGAAACGCGTGACGGTGCGCGCAGGCCGCGCGGCCTTCATTTCGTCTCCTGTTCCGATGTCACGCTTCTTGGTTTCACCATCCGCAATGCGCCGTCCTGGACGATCCACCCGCAGGGCTGCAGACGATTGACCGCGGCAGGGCTTTTCGTCTCCGCCCCGCCCGACAGCCCGAACACCGATGGCTTCAATCCCGAAAGCTGCCAGGGCGTGACGATTGCCGGCGTGCGCTTCTCCGTCGGGGATGATTGCATTGCCGTGAAAGCCGGTAAGCGCGGCCAGAACGGCGAGGCCGACCACCTCAGCGAAACGCGGGGCGTGCGCGTGAGCCATTGCCTGATGGAGCGCGGTCACGGCGGTCTCGTCATCGGTTCGGAAATGTCGGGCGGCGTGCATGATGTTGCCGTCGAGAATTGTGCGATGGTCGGTACGGATCGCGGCCTGCGTATCAAGACGCGGCGTGGGCGCGGCGGCGCGATTACCGATATCACGATGCGCCACGTTCTTATGGATGGCGTCGAGACCGCACTCTCCGCCAACGCCCACTACCATTGTGATGCGGATGGCCACGACACCTGGGTGCAATCCCGTCGGCCGGCTCCGGTCGAGGCGGGCACACCCGTCATCGATGGCGTCACGATCGAGGATGTCGAGATTCGTGATCTCGCCCATGCAGCCGGCGCCTTCCTCGGCTTGCCGGAGGCCCCGATCCGCAACATCAAAATTCGCCGCCTCACGATCGCGTCCTTCAACCCGGAGGCGGCGGTTGCCCCTCCCATCATGGCCGACCGTATCCGTCCGATGCGGCACGAAACGATCGTCTCGGAACAGGCGGAGGTCGATTGCGACGACCCGGCGCTCCTGAGCGCGGCGGCAATATCAACGTCCTTCGAGTGAGACATCCCATGAACCCGACCGACTATTTCGACCAGTTCGCGCAACGCTACCGGCCTTACAAGGGCGGAAGCTGGTGCTACGAGGACGGTTGCCTCTACCGAGGCCTGCAGCTGTTGTTCGAGGCGACGGGCGAGAAACGTTGGAAGGACCATTTGCACCGGCTCGCCGACCGGCAGATCGCAGCGGACGGCACGCTCTTCGGTTACGACCCTGCAGAATACAACATCGACCACATTCTCGCGGGGCGGTCACTCTTTGCTTTGGCCAGGGATACAGGCGACGCCCGCTATCTCGCGGCGGCAGAACATCTGGCCGGCCAACTCGAAAGCCATCCGCGCATCCCTCAGGGCAACTACTGGCACAAGAAACGCTACCCACACCAGGTCTGGCTGGATGGGCTCTATATGGGCCTGCCGTTTCAAATCGAATATGCGCTGGCCACGGACAGGCCGGCGCTGGTTGCCGATGCGCTTCGGCAGTTTTCGACGGCGCTTTCGCTGACTGCGACACCGGCCGGGCTTTACGTCCACGGTTATGACGACAGTCGGGAGCAGCGGTGGGCTGACCCTGAGCACGGCAAGTCGCCCGCCGTCTGGGCGCGCGCCGTCGGTTGGCTGGCAATGGCGCTGGTCGATGCGCTGGCCCTTCTGCCCAATGACAGTGCCTCCGGTCCGCACCGATTGCTGGTGCGCCAGCTTCTGGATGAACTGATCGCGCGCCAGCAACCGTCCGGTCTCTGGATGCAGGTGCTCGACGCACCGGCCCTCGAAGGCAACTACGAGGAAAGCTCGGCCTCCGCGATGTTTGCCTATGCGCTGCTCCGCGCGGCGCGCCTTGGGCTCGTCGAACCCGATCGCGTGCCGCGGACCAGCGCGGCCGGAGAGCGGGCACTTGATGCGTTGCTCTCCACACGGCTTGTGACCGACCGAGAGGGGGTAACCCGACTGACGACGATCGTCTGCGTGGCCGGTCTCGGCGGTTTCGAGGGCACATACCGGGACGGCACGCCCGGCTACTACCTCACCGAGCGCGTGGTCGCCGACGACCCGAAAGGAGTCGGGCCGCTGATGATGGCGTTTGCCGAGAGCATTAGCAGGGCCGATTGACCAGGCGGAGCGACGATCGCGAGGGCGTCGGCAGCCTGTTCGTGCGGGAACAGGCTGTCGACCGACATCAGATCATTGCGGCCAGGCGCAACGGTGAAACCGAATTGGCGTGGCCGTCGAAGCCTTCGTAGCGGCCGAGCGCTTCGGCATGCGGTGCGAAATGCCCGTAGGCTTCCTGTGATATGGAGGCGATCGACGTGCGCTTCATGAAGTCGAACACGGCAAGCGGAGAGGCGGTCTTTGCAGCGCCTCCCGTGGGCAACACATGGCTCGGTCCCAGGACGAAGTTGGCAATACCGATGGCCGAATGCGGCCCGAGCAGGATTTCTCCCGCATGTCGGATGCGCGGCAGGTACTGCCAGGCGTTTTCGGCGAGCACGGCGAGATGCTCGGCGGCATAGTCGTTGATGAACGCGAAGGCCTCATCCTCGTTCGAAGCAATGACAATGCCGCCTTTGGCGCCGGTCAGCACGGTACGCGAGAAGGCAGAGCGACTGGCGGCCATCCTTGCCCAGTGCTCAGGAATTCGCTGCGCCACCTCGTCGGCGAATTGCGCGTCTGCCGTCACCAGGAAGACCGAGGAGTCGGGGCCGTGCTCGGACTCGACACAGAGATCCATCGCCACCAGGTCCGCCGAAACCGTTGAATCGGAAAAGATAAGCAATTCGCTCGGCCCCGCCGGGCTGCCGGGGTCGATGATCGAGGAGAGGACCTTTTTGGCAGCGACGACCCAAGGGCTCCCTGGACCGACGACTTTGGTGCATTTGGGCACCGTCTGCGTACCGTATGCCACGGCGGCGATGCCCTGTGCGCCGCCACATTTGAACACGGCTTCGACCCCGGCGATTTCGGCGGCGATGAGTGTCGCGGGATCGACGGAACCGTCCGGGCCCGGCGGGGTGATGACGACGACGCTTTCGACGCCTGCGACCTTCGCCGGAATTGCGGTCATCAGCACGGAGCTTGGAAACGAACCCTTGCCGCGGGGGACGTAACAGGCGACCGAATCGATCGGTGTCCAGCGATCGCCGACAATCACACCGCGGTGTGTCTCGTGCAGCGACAGGGTGTCGGGCAATTGCTTTTCGTGGAAATGCCGGATGTTGTCGGCGGCAAAGCGGAGTGTCTCGATCAGTTCCGGATCGACCAGCGAACGTGCTGCGGCGAACTCCTGTGGTGTTGCCCTGATGTCCTTCGGCGACAGGTTTGCCTTGTCCAGCGTCCGGGCGAAATCGGCAAGGGCTTCATCGCCTCTTACGCGTACGTCTTCGATGATCGGAACGACGCGGTCGGTGAAGGCGGTGATGTCGCTCTCGGCGCGCTGCAGCAGGTCGTTGCGCTGGTCCGGCGTCAGGTCTGACAGCCGATACATCGAGATCTTGGAGGTGGACATGACAGGCTCCTTGGAATTTGAGGGTAAGCGCCAGCGCCTCAAGAATCCCTGAGTGGACTTCGCCAGCAATGTCGGTGGGTCAGGGACGCCGGCTTAGCCGCCGGCACCCCTGGTCAGTGGTCGCGCATTTCCGACCGGATGCTGCCGAGGACGTCGGCCTGCAGGGCTGCGAACTCGGCGAGCCGATGCGTTTCCGGGCTTCTCGGGCGCGGGAGGGGCACATCGAAGATCTTCTTGATACGCCCGGGGTTGGAAGCCATCACGAAGATGCGGTCCGACAGGAAGACGGCTTCCTCCACGTCGTGCGTCACGAAGATGACGGTCAATTTCTCACGCTCCCAGACGCTGGTCAGCAACTCCTGCATCTGCACGCGCGTCAGGGCATCCAGGGCCCCGAAGGGCTCGTCCATCAAAAGGAGCTTCGGCTTGTAGGAGAGCGCACGGGCGATCGCCACCCGCTGTTTCATGCCGCCGGAAAGCTGGGCCGGATAGCGGTCGGCGAAGGCTTCGAGGCCGACCAGCTTCAATTGTGCCATCGCCATGTCGCCGGTTTCCGATCTCGGATGGCCGGTCGCCTCGAGCGCGAACTCGACGTTCTTCTTCGCCGTCAGCCATGGCAGCAGCGTGTAGCTCTGGAACACCACTCCGCGGTCGGCGCCAGGTCCGAGAATGTCCGTGCCATCGACCTTCAACTCGCCCTCGTCGTGAGTTTGCAGGCCGGCGATGATGGAGAGCAGCGTGCTCTTGCCGCAACCCGACGCGCCGACGAGCGAGATGAATTCGTTCTCCTGAATGGCCAAGGAGACATTGTCGAGAACTGTCAGGCGTTCCTTCTTGGAGCGGCTGGAGGCAAAGGTTTTCGTGAGGTCACGAATGAGAAGCTTTTCCATCAATGTTTCCCCTCGTAGCGGAACATGCGCTTGCCGAGAAATTTCATGACCTGGTCGCTGATCAGCCCGAGGACGCCGAGCACCACGATGTAGCCGATGGCCGTGTCTGTCTGGAAATAGCGCTGTGCCACGGTGATGCGGTAGCCAAGGCCGCTGTTGGCAGCGACAAGTTCCGCAAGGACGACCCATGTCCAGGCCCAGCCGAGCGATACTCTGAGCGTGTCCCAGATCTGCGGCGCGGCGGAGGGCAGGATGATCCTGGTTACGATCTTGAAGTCACTCAGGCCCACGGTTCTCCCAAATCCGATGAAATCCGGCGGTACGCGCTTGATGTTGTCCATGAACATCAGCGCCTGCTGAAAGAATGTGCCGATCCAGATGATCAGGAATTTCTGGGTGTCGGACGTCCCGGTCCAAAGGATGGTCAGCGGAACGAAGGCGACGACGGGCATGTAGCGAATGAAATCGAGAAACGGTTCGATCGCAGCGTCCCAGAACCTGTAGTTGCCGATGAGCACGCCCACGATGAGTGCCGTGACCGAAGCGGCGATGAAGCCGACACCGATACGGTAGACGCTGCTTGCGACGTCGCCTGCGAGCGTGCCATCTGCGGCAAGGCTCCAGAGCCGGGCGACGATGGCACCTGGCGAGGGGAGGAAGATTGGCCGTATCAGCCCGGCCTCCGCGATGCCCCACCAGAGCGCGAAGAAGATTGCGAACGAACATAGCGAGATGGTCGCATAGGTGGCGGGTGAGATCTCAGCCTGCATGCTGAGAATGGACTTCTTTCTTGGCTTGGCCATGGATAGCCGCGCTCCTGTCGTTTCTACTTGCAGGCAACATTTGCCCAGAGGTTATCGTGGCGATCGGGCGGCTGCACGCCGCTAAACGCGGCAAGCCCGTGGGCTCGCGGCAACCTGTCTTGCGTATCTGAAATTTCGCCCTTCGCCCGGCGAGGAAGCTCTGTCGGCGGAGCCGACAGAGCTTTCGTCATCAGAGCGAGGAAAGGGCTGTCGTATCGATCGCGTCCTTGGCTTCGAAAGACTTGGTGATGAGGCCGAGGTCGGTGCTGGCGACATTGACGGCGGGGAAGGTTTTCGTTGCGAAATCCCCGGTCAGAAGCGCCTTGTTCTCGGCAAGTGTGTAGTAGTGGACGCCTGCAAATGTCGTTCCGAGTTCGCTTGCATCGGAGCCGACGCCCTTGGCGATGATCGCCTGGCATTCCGCCGGGTTCTTGTTGTAGGCGTCTACCGCGTCCCCCCAGCTCTTTACCATGGCGCGGACCTGGCCGGGCCGTCCCTTGAGCGTTTCCTCCGTCACGACGAAGCAGTCGCTGATGAGGCCGGGGCTTTCAGCGGCCGTGTAGAGGAGCGAAAGGCCGGGATCGGCCTTGAGCGCGGCCGAGATATAAGGCTCGTAAGTGACCATGGCATCGGCCGAGCCCGAAAGGACTGCAGCCGCGGCCTGCGCCGCCGGCGTGTTGATTGTGGTGATGTCGTTCAGTGTCAGGCCTGCCTTCTTCAGCGCGTCGGCAATAAGAAGGTGGCTGGTCGAGCCCTGCTCATAGGCAATGGACTTGCCCTTGAGGTCTGCAATGCTGGCGATGCTCTTCGGGCTGACGACGGCATCGGCCGTCGAGCTGAAATCTTCGAGAAGCACGATTTTGTAGTGGGCGCCCTGCTGCAGGTGCTGGAGCACGTTGTGCGTTGCGGCGTTCGTTGCCTGGACTTCGCCGCTGGCAAGGATTGCAAGGTCCGCCGCATCGTCGACATAGGGCACGAACTCGACGCCTTCGAGCCCATTGGCCGTGAAGATGCCTTTCTCCTGGGCCACGTACCACATGCCATAGCCGATCCATGGCTGGATCGACATCTTGAAGACGCCGGGTTCGACGGTAGCGGCGGCAAAGGCCTTCGAAGTGATGACGTAGGGTGCGGCGACGGCGCCGCCCATCAGCATCATGAGGTTGCGTCGGGAGATGTTCATTCTTTCGTTCCCTTTTATGTTGGCTGTTGCTTGAACCCGGCCGGAGCGCCAATTCTCGGGCCGTGCGTGGGGCTATTTGCCGAATCCCGCGGCAAGATTTTTCATGATTTGTCCGACGGCGTTCTGAAGGCCCGGGCCTGGCAGTGCGCCGAGCCAGGCCACCGAACCGGTGCAGAATACCTGGCCGCCTCCCTTGTGACGATAGATCGTCATGTCGGCGCGGCGAAGGGTTTTGCGTTCGACGTCGCCATCGGCGAGCCAGACGTCGGGGCGAACTTGGAAGCTGTCATCGAAACCATCGGCAGTCGCGAGCACTACGAGGTTCGGAGGCGTCTCCTGTGAACGGACCACCGCGTCGACTTCATATCCCGCCGCGCCTCCCAGCACCGTCCCGTCGTCTCCGATCGGCTCGTCGCCAATGCCCTCGAACAGCCAGGCGTAGCGGGGGTCGTGACTGGCTCCATCCGCCGGTAAGGGCGGGAAGCACCGAAGCTCATGATGAGGTGGGTGACGCCCAGATAGGATTGCGGGTTCATGAGGCCACGGTCCTCCCAGGCGCCTCCGGGCTCGCCGGTGATCGACATGTGGGCTTCGCCCGGGCGACCGCTCCAGATGTCGCTCTTTACGCGCCTGAGTTCCATCGCTTCGCCCTCATAGGCGACAACCCAATAGAACCCGTTCCCGCCGAGATAGGCGAGGTTGCCGCCTGCATCGAGGTAATGGCGTATCGCAGCCATCATGGGCGTCGACCAATATTCCGGATGGCTTCCGGTCAGCATTGCCCGGTAGGGCGCAGCCGCGTTCAATCCCTCTTCATGCAGGTCTCTGTCGGTGATGATGTCGATGGCGATGCCTTCTCTCGCGTAGAACTTGAGCAGTTGCAGATCGACGGGCAAAAGATGTGGGCTATTGGAAAGCGGGTAGTGATAGTCGTCGCGAACGGTTGCCTTCGGGCGCCGCGCCGATGTCAGGCTGACGCCGCTCAAGTCGCTGTGCACGTCGTAGAGGCAAAGGAAATCGTTATCGATGGCGAACCGGTGCCCACGATCGGTGCCGTGCCACGGGTACCGAACGGGCGGGAGGCGCTCGTCGGCATAGGCAAGATAGGTCGCGGTTGACACCAGGAAGGCGAGTTTTGCCGCTGGTCGGCTTGGCCTGACAAAAAACGGTAGCCGTTCGACGCCCTGCCGGGTGGAGATCTCGACCGCAAAGATGCCGGAGCGTGCCTCCGCAGGAATCGTCACCGTAAGATCGGCGGTCCAGTCGAAGCCACCGAAATCGTCATCATGGAGATGGATCGCGTCGAACTGCGATGGATCGAGCCTCGGGTCATGGATCTCCGAGGTGAACCGGCGCGAGGCGACGGCGAAGGTCGGCATGTTATGGATAGTCAGGACACGATCGGCGTCTTCGAGGGAGCCGAGTTTATCGATCGGACCGCGGGCCGGAAACTGCCAATGGTGTCCCTTTCCATCGACGAGAAGTCCGATGCGGCCGACACGGGCGTTCAGGGTTTTTTCGTTGTGTGAACCATCGGACCCGATGGCCACGGTGCCTGTGCCTTCGCCGCGCGGCACCACGATACGGGCAAGGGCCTGTCCATCCCCGGCAAAAAGCGTTGCCTCGATCTCGTTGCCGAGGGTGCGGAGGCTGAGTTCGTACCAGCATTCGTTGGAAACCGCCGTAAACGGATGGCTGCCTTTACCCGTGTGAATGCTGAGTGCGCCAGCTTCGTCCAGCCAAACCGAGACATCTGCGAAACGGCAGACGGGCTTTTCACCCTGATTTTGTGTGAAAAGTACCTCGAACCGCAATTCTGCCGCTTGCGAAACCGGCATTGCTGGCAATTCGATCCATGAACCGAGATCGTAATTGCGAACGGCAAAACCGTCACAATGCTTCCGGATCGGCCAAGCCATGACTTCATGATCGTCGCGATCAATGGAGATGATGCGTATCGCCGCCTCGGCATCGACACAAGAGACGTGGACATTCGTTTCTGCGCCGGCTTTCACCGACCACGGCTCGATAAATCCGACGGCGGGCATGGCTGAATGGTTCAGCGTTCGTCTCATGGCGTTACCCCTTGGATGGTTGGCACTTTTAGCCGTGCCTTTTGCGGATTGGGCACGTGGCCGGCTCTTCGACAAAATCAGGACGCTTGAATAGCATCCGGATCTTCTATGAGAGCTTGGCGTCCATAACCCTTCCGTCTATGGTTTTGGACAATAAACTATCCTTGAGAGGGGCATGTATACCCCGGTGGGGGTACAGGGCATGAAAAACTCCCTTCTGAACGCTCTTGCTGCGACGCTCGAAGCCGTCGGCTCGGACGACTTCTATCCGGCGATGTGCGAGTACCTGCGGCAGTGCCTGGAATTCGACAATGTGATCGCCATCGTCTTCGTGGGAACGAATGTCCCGCACGTCGCCTATTCCAAGGCCTACGGCTCCGATGTCTTTCGCTATGTCGCCGAGCAATATCTCTCTGGCGCCTATCTGCTCGACCCAATTTACCACTTCCATCTGAAGCGGGGTGAGGAGGGTCTCTACCGGCTTCTGGATGTCGCGCCCGATCAGTTCCGCAGCAGCCGCTATTACAAATGGTATTACGGTCGGATCGGCATTTCCGACGAGATATCCGTCTTTCTGCCCATCAGCGCCAACGCCACGATCACCATATCGATGGGCAAGGATGGATTGTCGGGCACCTCGTTTTCGCAAAAGGCCGAAGACCATCTGCGGCAGCACCAGCGCGTGATCCTCGCTTTATTGAAGGCGCACTGGGCCGCATTGGATGCGCCGGCGGTGCAGATCGCCCAGGCGACATCGATTACCGAGAGTCTGCGCGATGAGGTGCACCGACATCACAATATCAGCCTCAGTCCTCGGCAGGCAGAGGTTGCCCTGCTCATCCTGCAGGGGCATTCCTCGCCGTCGGTCGCACTACAACTCGGCTTGAGTGCACAAACGGTAAAGGTGTTCCGCAAACAGCTTTACCAGCGATGCGGCATATCCTCTCAAGCCGAACTGTTCTCTTTGATGATGCCGCTTCTTCGACGGGTCAACGCGCCCAGAATCCCGGTGGGTCGCTAGCGCGCTGGTCTGTTCGATGGTGAAGCGCGGTTCGCCCGACTGCGGGTTCGCGGAAACATCCGCTTCTGAATGCAAAAATGTGGAGGTTGTAGCGGCAGGTGGACGACGACTATTGTCTCGCCGTCAGGCCGGAAAAGGAGGGGACAAAGAGTGTCTTACACAGTTGATTTGGACGTCGCGGATGCCGCGTTGTTGATCATGCACTACCAGGCCGACGTCTTTTCGATCCTGGCAAACGATATTCCAGCGGATCTGCTCGACCGTACCAACTCGCTCATTGCGAAATGGCGTAGCACTCAGAACCCCACGATCTTAGCAAACTTCGCCATCGACTATGAGGCGCCCTGCGAAAACAATATGTTGATCAGCAACATCAAGAAGACCGGATTCTTTCGCGACCCCGCGCCTGCAGCCGGGCTTGATGTGGCTGAAGGCGACTGGCGATACGCCTGTCCGCGCGCCAATGTGTTTCATGGCACCACTTTGCACCACGATCTGCAGGCAAAGGGCATCAAGACGCTGATCATGGCCGGGATCGCGAGCAGCGGCGTCCTGTTCTCCAGCGTGGGATGGGCAAGCGATGCAGATTACAAGATCTACATTGCGCGTGATTGCTGTTTTGACCCAGACACAGCAGCGAACGAGGCGCTTTTCCGGACGAGCTTCGCCACGCGGGCGACCATCATCTAGATCGCCGCTCGCTCAAGTCGCGTTCAGTTCGGCCGCCTAGAACCGTACGGTGAGACCCAGGATAGGGCCCTGCTGAACTGCGTCGAACACGAAGCCGTCTTTGCTGTAGTCGACGCCGAGCGCCCGATAACCCGCCTCGGCCGAAATCGTGTCGCTGAACCGGTAGCCAATTGCTGCCGCGACGTCCCAGTCGAGGTCCGCTCCGCCGGCACCGATCAAGCCCCACCCCGTCAGATAGATTTCCGGTGTAAGTGAATAGGTGCCGCGAAAGCCGGCCAGGCCGTCGACCCAGGTCGCGTCATCCTTTCTGGATACGCCGTCGAGAACCCCACCGTGGAAGGAAAACTCACTTTCGACCGACCAGACACGCAAACCGGCCGCAATGTCCACGCGCGCCTGGCTGTCTTCATAGATCGTGTATCCCGCCCCAAGGAACCCAGCAAAAGTCTGGGTCGAGAGGTCGACACTGTTGGCGAGAATGCCTCTGGGCGTCCCGCGTTGACCCGACATCTTCGTGTACATCAGGTCAGTGAAGATGCTGTAGTCCCCATAGCGGGCCTCCCCGATAGCCATTGCTGCAAAATCGAGGTGGTCGAAGATGTCGCTGAAGCTCGCGTTGACATGAGCTTCCGGCAGGCCGAACTGCGCAACGTCTCCCGAAAGTCCGGCTGCCCAGAAATAGGGCGAGAATGCGAAGGTCCAGCCGCTCTCGGTCGTGACCTGCTTGAGCTCAGGCGTCATCGGCGAATAGATGTCCGCGGCCATGGCGCTGCCGGCTAGCAGACAGGTCCCGATGGCTGCCAGAATTGGAATGCGGCAAGTTCTCATGTTTCCCCCAATATGCGTGAGTGCATGCTCAGTTCGAAGGCGTGTCCATGCCTGCCTCCCATTTGCGTCCTTTGAGGGCAGCAGAATCCTCTCACTCTCAGTGATACCTAATATAGAAAAAAAGGAAAGCATAGGTAGTATCGCGTGGGCATCTGTCGATACCGTTGAATGGTGTTTTTCGCGCTGCTCAATGGCCGTGCCGCCCGCGGGATACTGACAAACCGGCAATCCCGCCTTGATGAGACCGTTCAATGCAGTGCTTTTGACCGGCGGGGCTATGGATGCGCAGCGCAACCTAGCCTTGAGGAAGGCCCAGTCGCTGCGCACCGAACCAGGATCGGTTTCCTCGACGATGCAAGCGGGGGGGTATCGATGCGGATGACCGCAGCCCGATGTCGCAGGCTGCGGGTCGTGCGCGGCTTCAATCCGTGGCCTGCTCAGCGAGGTAGTGTTCGTCCGTAACCTTTTCCATCCAGGTGACCGCGACGCCATTCAATGCTTCGGCGACGGCAAAGTGGGTCATCGGTTCGGTGGCGGATGCGCCATGCCAATGCTTCACCAATGGCGGGATCCAGACGACATCGCCGGGACCGATCGCTGTGGCGGACTCACCCGCCTTCTGCACCCAACCGCGGCCGGAGACGATGTAGAGCGTCTGCCCCAGTGGATGCGTGTGCCAGGCCGTTCGCGCGCCAGCCGCAAACGATACCGTTGCGCCCCCGATCCGCGCAGGTGCCTGGCCCTGGTAGTGGCCGGAGATCTCCACCGCTCCCGAAAAGTAGTCGCTCGATCCCGTTGCTGGAGTGGAGTTTGCCCTGATAACCTTGAGGTCCGCCGATGTATTGCCGCTCGCAGCCGCGCGATTGGCGAACACGCGCTCCAGCACGGGAACCGCCGACATCGCCCGCGGCCAGCCGGCATAAAAGCCGAGATGGGTGGCAACCTCGGCGACTTCGGTGCGCGTAAGCCCGTTGTCCATGGCGCGGTTGGCATGAAACGGCAATTGCTCCGGTTGGCCGATGGCGATCAGCGCAGCCATGGTCACGAGGCTGCGGTCCCGGGCGCTCAGGTCCGGACGGGTCCACAGGTCGCCGAACAGCACGCGGTTCGTCAGTTCGGCGAGCGCCGGCGCAGTCGGCCCGACGTTGGCCTGAACCGTATCGCGCCGGGCGGCTTCCGCTTCCGGGTCCAGTTCGAGGCGCGTCGCATCGCTGCCTTCCACCGGTGCGATCTTGCGTTCGTCGAAGATCTTCTTCGTTTCCGTGACGGCCGACATCGCATTTGGCCAGCCGGTATAGAAGGCGAGCTGGGTGATGAGCTCGCCGATCTCCTCGGGCTTCACGCCATTGTCCAGAGCCCGGCCAACGTGATGGCCGATCTGAGCCGTCTTTCCAGTGGCGACAAGGGCGGCGACGGTGATCAGGCTACGGTCGCGCGGAGCGAGATCGGCTCTCGTCCATATGTCCCCGAAGAGGACCTCATCCGTGAAGACGCCGAGGCCGGGTGCGATATTGTAAACGCTCTCGGGTGCGACGCGTGGGCGTCGCTTGTCCTCTGCCTCGGCGCCGGTGGCCGCAAGGGCAGAGATGGCGAGTGTGGCAGCAACCTTTTTCATGAAAACGTCCTTGTTCTGTCAGACCCGCAACAGGGTCTTGATGGCACGGCGTTCGTCCATGGCACGGTAGCCTTCGGCGACGTCGGCAAGCGGTAGTTCGAGATCAAAGACCTTGCCGGGGTTGATGGTCCGGTCGAGGACGAGGTCCATCAGGTCGGGCAGGAAGCGGCGGACAGGGGCGGGGCCTCCAAGAAGGCTCTTCTGGGCAAAGAACAGTTTTTGCCCGTCGAACTGCACTCCATGCGGCACGCCGACAAAACCGATCCTGCCGCCAGGGCGGGCGCAGTTCATCGCTTGCGTCATCGCCTCCTGTGTGCCGACGCATTCAAGCACCGCCTCGGCGCCGACGCCGTCGGTCAGTTCCTTGATGCGGGCAACGCCATCGTCGCCTCTCTCGGATACGATGTCCGTTGCGCCGAACTCGAGGGCGAGATCCTGTCGGGTCTTGTGCCGGCTCATTGCAATGATCCTGGCCGCACCCATGTGCTTGGCGGCAAGAACACCCATGAGGCCGACTGCACCGTCGCCGACGACCACGGCCGTCGAGCCCTCCTGCACGCCGGCGGCGAAGGCTGCGTACCACCCGGTACCGAGAACGTCCGAGGTCGCAAGCAGGCTTGGGATCAGATCGTCGGCGGGGAGTTCGGCCGTGGCGACGAGTGTTCCGTCGGCCAACGGGACGCGCGCCAGCGGTGCCTGTGCCCCGGTCATGAATTCGCGCTGCTCGCATGAGGACTGAAAGCCGAAGCGGCAATGCGGACAGGTGTTGTCCGAAAGGCAGAAGGAGCCGACGACGAACTGGCCTGGCCGCACGGTCCTTACCGCACTGCCGATTTCTTCGACGATGCCGCAATATTCATGGCCCATGGCCAAGGGCGCGGTGACCTCGTTCGCACCGCGATAAGGCCAGAGATCAGAGCCACAGATGCAGGTGGCGGACAGACGGATGATGGCATCGGTCGGCTTGAGGATCTTCGGTTCCGCCACTTCCTCGCAACGGACGTCGCCGGGACCGTAAAGAATGGTTGCGCGCATTGGTGATAATCCTTGTGTCTAAGCGTATGGATCGGGAGTTCTCGGCGCGAGTTCGCCGTACCAGTAGGATGCGGTCACGCCGCCATCGATCAGGAAATCGCTGCCCGTGATGAAGGCGCCTTCCGGTCCCATCAGCGTTGCGGCCAGGTTGGCTATCTCGTCCGGCGTTCCGGCACGGCCAGCCGGTGGCAGGGCGATCATGCGGCGATAACCTTCGCCACGCGGACCGTTCAGTTCGTCCTTGGCAAGGGGGGTGATGACGATGCCGGGGCTGATGGTATTGATCCGCGCGCCGCGCTTTCCCCATCGTACCGCCTCTGCCTTCACGCGCAGGGCATTGCCGCGTTTCGAGATCTGATAGGCGGCCAGCGGATCGACGGTCCGTTCCGCCGCAAGCATGGGCAGGTCGAGCAGTTCGTCGGCTGGCGTGGTCGCCAGCGCCTTGTCCTGATCGGTGGTCAATGCGGGCAGGCGATGACCGGACATCGAGGCGATAACGACGCCCGAACCGCCTGTCGCGATCACGTTGCCGAATTCTTCCAGAACGACGGCCGTGCCGTAGAGGTCCACCTTGAGGATGGTCGCGGGCGATGCCTGCGAAGGGGAGACGCCGGCTGCATGGATGACGCCGGTAACGCTGCCGATCCGCGTGGCAGCTTCGGCCAACGCTCGCACCGAGGCACGCGATGAGATGTCAACGATGCCGGTGCTCACATCGAAACCGGCATCGCTCAAAACCGCCGCGGCAAGATCGGCGTTTTCCCGGCGCAGATCCGCGAGCAACACAGGATTGCCGGCGCTGACACGGCGAGCGATCGCCTGCCCGATCGAACCGGCGCCGATGACGACGACGACGTCTTTCATGTTGGCTCCTTGTGATGCCGCGGGCTTTCGCCCCGTCATCGACAAGTTAGCTCTGGCGATTGAAATCCATTAGATGCTAAGTTCTGCATGAACCCATATTCTGGATTCATGAATGAAACGGGACGAACTCGGCGATCTCATGGCCTTCCTGGCGGTTGCGGAAGAGCGAAGCTTCACGCGCGCCGCAGCGCAGCTCGGCACATCGCAATCCTCTCTGAGCCACACGGTGCGGCGCCTGGAGGAGCGGATGGGCGTGCGGCTCCTGAGGCGCACGACACGCAGCGTCTCGCCGACGGATGCCGGCGAACAACTGCTCGAGACCTTGCGTCCGGCTTTCAGCGACATCCGCAGCCGGATCGACGCCTTGAGCGCCATGCGTCAGCGGCCCGGCGGCACGATCCGCATCACGTCAAGCCGTCATGCGGCCGAGACGATAGTGCTGCCGGCCGTCAAGCGCCTGATGGCCGACTACCCTGAGATCAATGTCGAACTCTCGATCGAGCAGCGACTGGTCGATCTCGTCGCTGAACGGTTCGATGCGGGCGTGCGTTTGGGAGAACGTGTCGAGAAGGACATGATCGCGGTCCGGATCGGACCGGATCTTCGCATGGTCGTTGCCGGCTCGCCGGAGTATTTCAAACACCATCCGAAGCCTCAGACGCCCCACGATCTGATGCACCATGCCTGTTTGAACCTGCGCCTGCCGACGCTCGGCGGTCTTTATGCCTGGGAGTTCGAGAAGGACGGACGACCCTTGAACGTCCGGGTCGACGGCCAGTTCACCTCGAATGACGTTCCCATGATCATCGATGCGGCCTTGAGCGGCCTTGGACTGACATGCCTGCCGGACGATCATCTGGAACCGCTGGTGCGTGCGAAGAAGCTGGTCAAGGTCCTGGAGGAGTGGACGGCGCCATTCCCGGGATACCATCTCTATTATCCGAGCCGCAGGCTCGCATCGCCTGCCTTCGGGCTTCTTGTCGAGGCCCTGCGCTACCGCGAAGAGCGGGTGGCTTGAGGCCCATTGAACCGGTTGTTCGGGCGTGGGGCCTGTTCGCGCCACCCGTGGCCTGCATTCATGCGTTGCCGACCTGTCGGGAATAGGCTGGCACCACTGGAGCGGAAGAATGGCGGCTCCCGCCGGCGGCCTTAGCGGTTATCCGAGGGATGAAGTGGTTTGATCAGCAACACCCAATTTTCCGTGTCGGCCTTCCAGCCTTCCTTCACGCAGGCGCGCGTTGCCACTTCCTCGTAGCCATTCCGCTCGTACAGCCGTCTGGCACCGACATTGTTGTCGGCGACGATGACACTCATCCGCGGGAGCGCCTGATCCTGCGCTATCTGTTCCGCCAGCTTGAGCAGACGTGAACCAAGCCCCTGTCCCCGGTGCTCGGGATAGCAGGCCAACACATTGACATACCAGCTGTCAGGTGCTTGGTTTTCCAATTCTTGAAGCGGCCGGAACAGGACGGGGAAATCATCGGCAATCGGCTCGGGTTCCGAGCCGATTGGGTAGCCCGTCAGGCTGGCTACGGCGCCATCTCCAAAGTCCACGACCACGATCTGGCCCTCGCGCACCCTTTCTGCTTGTCGGTCGCGGCCGACCTCCCAAGGGTCCTGACCGTCTTTTGCAAGTCCTTCCCAGATGTACAGAGGCAAGCCTTGCCCGGCGAAGTTGACAAGATCGGCCAACGCCCTTGCATCGGCCTGGCTGGCAACGCGGAGCGGCGGCTCAAGCTGTATCATTGGAAACCTCCGGAATGGACTGGCGGAGAACTATCATAAGCGGTTTTAGGTTCGTCAGGGAGGGGGTGTCACCGAACCGCGTGGATCGGCTATGCCAGCCCGCAAGCGGGACCTTTGGCGCGCCGATCGGCCAAGCAGCAATCGCGGGCCACCGGGTCGGCAACTCCGAAAGCGTCGGCGATGGCGGTGTGAATCGGGGTTCGCTTACCCGGCGCCTTGGGAAACACTTGGGAACCAGATGCCCTCGGCGCCACGCCATCCGGCAGCCGGAATGTCGCACCTTCGATCAAACTCGCCGACAGGCGCCTGGCGTACACAATTTTCGGCGGTTCGGAATTTGTGGCCCGCAATCCGTGCGGTGTTCGCTTCCGCATGGGCGATCGCGCATGTGGAGAAGGTCAGCACCGTCAGGACGCACAGGGTAGTCTTCGACATGCTGCGACCCTCCGTTGTTTTAGTAGATGCTTAATCTACATCAGATGGAGGAAGCGGGCCTATAGTCATTCCGAACTAATACCGAGGGATCATGCCCCTGCCGAGTGCGGACCATGTAATGTCCGTCGGAAATGCTTGCAGAATTCATGCTCCGGAATTCAGCGAAATCTCTGCCTGGGAGAACCGGACCGAGATGATCATGCCCATCCCGGGAATAGAGGCACATGTGCTGATATTGGCACAATACTCCCGGGCCATTGCAGGTCCGGGAGCTACTGGCTTGTGCGCCAGGCTGTGATGCTCTCAGGCCACTTCGAGCTGAGAGTCTTTCGAGCCTTCCGCGATCGACGGCGCAGAAGGCTTCCATTGCAGGTGGGAAGCATTGAGGCGGCGCGCCACGATGTCGTGGTTGAGCCACTGGGTGGGGCCGGAAGGTTCCGAAGACTCGCCGAAAATGAGCTGCCCCGTGGCTTCTACGACGAGCGCACTGAGGAGATCGCTGATCATAACCTTGCCGTCGCGATGCATCTGCGTGATTTCGTTGGACGTGCCGATCGTCAGATCGGACTGTGCCTGGCTGTTTGCCATCGGCCACGCGGAGAAGTCGTAGAACGGACGCATGACCTCGTTAGCCTGCATGTCGGTGATCTTCTGGAACACGTCCTTCATCGTGAAACCGTCTGCCAGAAGCTGTTCGCAGGCCTGCCACTGGTGCTCTGCCCATTGGCCGCCGTTCTCCTTCTTCAAGGCAAGCAGCAGCGGTATCAGGGGAAGTTCGATACCTGTGAAAACGTCGGAGGAATTGGTCCGGATTTCGGGGCAGTTGTAGACGGTTGCCTTGATGCCCGCTGCCCAGGCGTCCTGCGCGAAGCCTTCGAGCCGCATCTTGGCATAACCTTGCGTGTAGTTCGTATAGGTCTGCCAGCGATAGCTTCCGCCGATCAGCACGGCCGTTCCATGGTACCCGTAGGCCGTATAGCGGACCTGGCCGCCCGATGCCTCTACGCGTTCCCGGATCGCCGCGCTGGATTCGATGAGGTGCCGGAAGGTGATCGCGGAGACTTCGTCGAAATTCTGCAGGATGAGCTTGCCCATATCGCTGTCGAGCAGGGCCTGCGACGACATGTGGCGGGCGCCACGGCCCTTGTAGATCCGGTTGGCAATGACCAGGAAGACCTTCGCCTTCGGGATGCCTCCGGCCATCGTATGCGCGAAAAAGACGTTGCGGCCGGCGGCGATCATTCCATCGAGAACGGCCATGACCTGCTTGAGCGAATTCGTGAACCGCTGGGTGGCGATGTCCCGGCACTGCTTGATGTAGTCCCAGTCGAGCTTGTCGTCCTGCCAGCTCTCCAGCGTCATGTCCGCGAGAAGGTCGGTCGGCGTTGGGCCGCCGGCCGGAGCGTCGAGATCGAAGCCGGCCATCACAGGGATATTGATGATCTTGCCGCCCAGTCGCTCTTCGGCGGCGGCGAGTTCCTCGGTGTCCAGCGGCCGCAGCGCGTTGTTCTCGTCGCGCCGTCCGACCGTGATCCCCACGATTTCCATGCCAGCCCGGCGGGCTTCGTCAAGCAGGCCAGTCGCGTATCCGCGACCGAACAATTCGCCGAAGAGGACGAAAACATCTCCTTTGCGAAAGACGCTGTTCTCGGCAAGTCGGTTCAATGCGATCGGGTTTTCCATACTTTCAGCTCTTTGGTCCGTTAGTCGCCGAGCGATGACTCAGACGAATTTTGATCGTCACATGACCACACTGGCCCAGAATAGGAAGTCATATTACGTGACCGTTCATTTCAAAACGTGAAGACCCGCAGGGATTTCCCGTTAAGTGGCGGGGACAAAAGAGCGTTTGCCGGACGGTTGAGATGGGCGTGCCGATGCCGAAATCGCTCGGAGGAGCCGACCTGGTGACCAATGGTGTTGCGTTTCCCGATGCCGAATCGGTCCAGGCTTGCCGAAGGATGCCTCTCAGGATCGTCTCGGTGACCATGGCTGCTGCGTGGGGGCTCCCTCTGGCCACGGAACACCCTCGGGGTCTGACAGACGTGTAGACATTCGAGCCGATTGCACGCTAGACGGGGACGATTAGATGTGCCGACGACAGCAATGGGCATTCAGCGGTGAGAACGCGTGGCAGCCACGATCAAGGATATTGCTAGAAGAGCCGGGGTCTCGACTGCGACGGTGTCGAAGGTCCTGAACCGGAAGGATTCGGTGATCGGGGATGAGACGCGCCAGAAGGTTCTGTCGCTTGCCCGTGAGTTGAATTACACGCCGAATTCGCTGGCGCGTTCGCTTGTCACGAGAAAATCTCATGTCATCGGCATCATCGTTCCCGATATCCTCAATCCCTATTTCACCGAACTCGTAAGGGCGTGCGACGATGCGGCCCGGCTGCGCGGTTATACGACGCTCGTCTGCAATTCAGAGGGGATACCGGAGATCGAGACGGCGCACCTGACCTCCTTCGGGGGGCATCGCGTGGATGGCATATTGCTGGCGGCGAGTGACGTCGTTCCCGACACGGAGCTTCTCGATGCTCTGCGAATACCCATCGTCTGTATGGATCGGGAGATCGGCGCGGTGGCGCAACTCGTCGCGACCGTCGATACGGACTACCGAAGCGGCGCCTACCAGGCGACGCGCCATTTGATCGGCAAGGGACACACCCGTATCGCCTTTCTGAGCGGCGCACCGCATCGGTCGAATACCCAGATCCGTCTTTCGGGCTACACGGATGCACTGACCGAAGCAGGCATTCCCTTCGATCCGGACCTGATACGGTGCAAGGAATTCCAGCACCGGTTCGGTCATGAGGCGACACTGGACCTCCTCGACCGCACGGATTTTTCGGCAATCTGCTGCATGAATGACATGCTGGCGATCGGCGCGATGGTGGCCTTGCGGGAGCGCGGCCGGCGTGTGCCGGAAGACTGTGCCGTGATCGGCTTCGATAATATCTACCTCTCCCCTCTGCTGGAGCATCCACTTTCCACTGTGGATCGGCGCATTGCCCATTCGGGACGCGTGGCGACGAATGCCCTGATCGATTTCCTCGAGGACGCGGATCGCAGGGGCACTGCCATCACGATCATGCCGACGGTCGTCAGCCGCACGACGACCTAACTGGAATGCGATGGCGACGCTGCCATCGTGCGCGTTTTGTCTCACGCCAAGCCGCTCTACCGATCTCCTGGCGGTTCTCGCGAGCGTGAAATCGCGCTGCCTCTTTTTGTCTGAGACAACGTTTTTTAGCGACCTCTGTGATGAGGCTTGACGTGGCAGTTTTCGACAAGGTACACGTTTACCTGCGCTTAGGTACACGTTTAACTAACGCGAAATCGACGGAATTCCGATTGACAGCGGAACGTCATGTCGTCATTTGTATAGACATTAAAGATCAGTTGGCCGGCGCCGCGTGTTCCGGCACCCAGGGAGGGGAATGACAATGCGGAAACTATTTTTAACGACGGTTGCTTTGGCGGCGATGAGTGCCGGGGCGGCAGCGGCCGACTTCAACCCGGCGATCGTCTATGGAACGAGCGGCAAGTTTGACAAGTCGTTCAACGAGATGGCCTATACTGGCGCGGAGAAGTTCAAGGCGGATACCGGATCCGGCTATCGCGATTTCGAGGCGCAGGCTGACTCGCAGGCCGAGCAGGGCATCCGCAACTTCGCAAGCCGCGGATTTAGCCCCGTCATCGTCACCAATTTCGGCTACAAGGATCAGCTGGCCAAGGTTGCCAAGGAATTTCCCGCCATCGACTTCGTGATGCTCGATGACGTGGTCGATCTTCCCAACGTACGGTCTGTCACCTTCAAGGAAGAGCAAGGCTCCTACGTGGTTGGTCTGATCGCCGCGCTCACCTCGAAGAGCAAGGCCGTCGGCTTCATCGGCGGCATGGATATCCCGATCATCCGCAAGTTCGGCTGCGGTTATGCACAGGGCGCGGCAGCTGGCGGTGCTACGAACATCATCCGTAACATGACGGGCACGACGAATTCCGCATTCAACGATCCGGTCAAGGGCGGTGAGATTGCCGCATCCCAGATGGGGCAGGGAGCTGACGTGATCTTCGCCGCAGCCGGCGGCACGGGCATCGGCGTTCTGCAGAAAGTCGCCGATACCGGGAAGTTCGCGATCGGCGTCGATTCCAACCAGAACTACATGCATCCGGGCGTGATGCTGACCTCCATGGTCAAGCGCGTCGACGTCGCCGTCTACAATGCGCTCAAGGATGCCAAGGAAGGCCATTTCACTGGCGGCGTCCAGTCGCTGGGCCTGGCCGAAAACGGCGTCGACTGGGCGCTCGATGAGAACAATCGCAAACTGATCAGCCCGGAGGTCGAGGCGGCCGCCGCGAAGGCGAAGGAAGACATCGCCGCAGGCACCCTCAAGGTCCACGACTACATGTCCGACGACAAGTGCCCTCTCTAAGTGACGGTGGGGCGAGTGCGTGAGCGCTCGCCCAGTCCAAGCCTTGCCTGGAGGAGGCTCATGAAAGCGGAAAACAGCTCCCCGAAAAACGTGCTGGAGCTTGCCGGCATCAACAAGAGCTTTGGCTCGGTGGTTGCGAACAAGGACGTGAATCTCGCGGTCAAGGCCGGCAGCATTCACGGCATCGTGGGCGAGAACGGTGCCGGAAAGTCGACCCTGATGTCCATTCTCTATGGTTTCTATCAGGCCGATTCCGGTGCGATACGCATCGACGGCAAAGAGGTTGGGATCGCAGACAGCCGGGCGGCGATCGCCCACGGCATCGGCATGGTCCACCAGCATTTCAAGCTGGTCGAGAACTTCACTGTCCTGGAGAACATCATTCTTGGGGCAGAGGACGGCGCGTTCTTGCCCTGCAGCAGGCGCAAGGCGCGTCTCGAACTGCAGCGCCTTGCCAGGGAATACGAGCTGCAGGTCGATCTGGAAGCGATCACGGAAGACCTGCCGGTCGGCGTCCAGCAGCGCGTGGAGATCCTCAAGGCGCTTTATCGCCAAGCGCGGATCCTCATCCTCGACGAGCCGACGGGCGTTCTGACGCCGAGCGAGGCCGACCACCTGTTCCGCATTCTCCGTCGCCTTCGCGACGAAGGAAAGAGCGTCATCCTCATCACGCACAAGCTGCGCGAAATCATGGATGCGACGGATACGGTGTCGGTCATGCGGTGCGGAGAGCTGATCGCCACCGCCCCGACGTCGTCTATGACGAAGGAGAGCCTTGCCGAGCTCATGGTCGGCCGACGGGTGCTTCTGCGCGTCGACAAGTCGCCAGCGACGCCAGGGGAGGTCGTCTTCGACGTGAGGAGCTTGAACGTCCGCGACCAGCGCGGCGTGCGCATGGTCAAGGACGTTTCCCTTTCGGTTCGTGCGGGGGAAATCGTCGGCATCGCCGGCGTGGCGGGCAACGGCCAGACAGAGCTTCTCGAAGCGCTGGCGGGAAACTGCGTGCCGGAATCGGGCACTGTTCTCCTCAACGGTGCGGAGATTGCGTCAGACCCATTCAAACGCCGGGCGGCAGGGGTTGCCCATGTGCCCGAGGACAGGCACGCAATCGGCCTTATCCTGTCGTTCCCGCTGCGCGAAAACGCGAGCCTCGGCTATCACCGGCGTCCGGAATTCGGAACGAGCCCGATGCTGAAGCGGTCGCAGCTCCAGCAAAATGCGCAGGATTACATTTCCGACTACGACATCCGCCCGCCCAATCCCGATCTTCGCACATCGCTTTTTTCGGGCGGGAACCAGCAGAAGATCGTGCTGGCGCGCGAGATCGAGCACGACCCCGCAATGCTGCTGGTCGGCCAGCCGACGCGCGGGGAGATCGCCAATGGCGATCTCGGATGCGCCGAGCGTTCGCGCAAGCGCGCCCCG
>NZ_JAEPRP010000090.1:0-28675 GCF_016652895.1 Ensifer sp. SSB1 | reverse complement strand
TGACTGACCGCCGGCTCAGGCCCCCTTATAACGCGCAGCGAAATGCGCGCTTACGTCTGTTTTTGTGATTCCGGTACGGTTCGGCAAATAATCTGACCTGGCCCAAATGGGGGCGCCAGGCGCAAAACCATGATCAATTCGTCGTGCTTCATATCATGGCCGAGAAAGCCATCCGGGATACGACCGACTTCTACGAAGCCGTGGCGTTCATAGAAGCGCACAGCAATCAAATTCTCCGCATTCACCGCGAGCTCGAGCTGAATAACCCCGTGAGCGAGTGCGTGCTCTATCATCTCCTGCATGAGTTTCGCGGCAATTCCGGTCCCACGCGCGTGCTTCTGAACATAGACGCTGACGAGCCGTGCGCGGTGGACCATTTTCCTGGCATGCTCGAACCTGAGCGCCATCATACCGACGGGCCGCCCGCCAACAAAAGCGGCGAACACGGGATGGCTCAAATGTTGGCGCCATTGACGATCGGAGAGGCGAGCCCAATCCGCAAACACACTTGCATAGGAAAATGGTTCGTGAGAAAGCGCCTCCAGGCGCAGGCGCCGAAACACATCGACGTCCTTGACGGATAGGCGCCTCACGGCCAATTCGCTTTCAATCGGCATGTTGCCCCTCCACGATAGCGCGAGAAAAGCGGTGACACGGACGCTCTTCGAACGAGCTGCCGCGGCAACAAACCTCTCACATGAACGCTCATTCAACCTGACGACTGCCATTCAGCAAAACCAGAGGAGATGAACCCGCCATCCATCTGCTTAGAAAGATTTGCCCAAGCCGGATCTCTGGTAAAGCTTGCAAGATCACCAGCCGACTGAACCAAAGGCATCTCGCCGTATCGAGACAGAAGCGTCTCGACCCCGTCAGATTTCCGGATCTCCGCCCATGGCTCGCCGCTAGCAGCGTTCAAAACGCGATGGCCCCAAAGCCCGGGTCGCGCGTCGCGGCACAGTTCAGCCAAAAGCGCCGGGTGGCCAGATTGCGCAAATCCCAAGGCTGCAAGGTAGCGCATGAGAGGGTAGTAGATGACCTGGCGACATCCCCCAAGCGCTCGCACGCCCGGCAAAATGGAGGTCACCAGAAACACAGCGTAAAGGCTTGGCACCAACTCGCGTTGCCGAAGCGCCGATGCGATAGCTTCCCGGCGGTACTCGACTTCGAAGTTCGATGAGTTCCGCGCTCTAAGCACGTTATTCTGCAGGCGAAGTGGAACAAGCCTGCCTCTTTCCATTCCCCAAAACAGATCAGTTGTTCGGCGAACCCATCCCCGCCAGGCCCCCGAGTTAAGCCGATCCATGGCGTTGAGAATGCTCTCGCCCAGCACACCGTCTCCAATAAACTCAGTCGATAACCACGAACCGGCATCATCGAGATGATCTGCGATCAGATCGGCGATGTCGAAATCATCGAGCTGAAGCAGTTTGACGGAGGAGGGGAGGGCACTACGCCACAGTACCTGATTGGCCTGCCTGATCGCGTCGGCAGCGGACTCAAATTCATCTGAAGGTAACGTGGCGAGAAGATCGGCGGCAGAGCTAGTTGGGACCGGCTCGCCTCGAGAATTTGAAAGAACGAAACGAACTGGCCCGTTTGATCCGCGGATGCTGAATGAATCCATCCGACTTCGGGGGAGTCCAAATACGTTCAGCGGCTCCCCTTCCAACCAGAGCCAGCCCGGACCTTTCTTTGCCCTTTCAGCGAAACTGACGGTCGAGGCGTGGTAGGTGATGTACCACCCTTTCCGCTGGTCGCGGAGACCCAGCAGACTGACCAAATGCGTATAGAAAGCGTCTGGCTCAACGAACAACAGGCAATGCGGGCCCGTCTGAAGAACGGGCGCGGACCTCATCTGATCGCTAGCGCTTCGCGCGTCTTCAACCCCGTAGCCAGACCTTAGAGCAGTTCGCTCGATAGATCTGCAGAGCAGCGTCATCGCATGCTGGCGCACGGAACATTCCGAGTGAAACGTGCCAGTATCGAAGACCGCTGCCGCATAGTCCTTCAGCGGCCGCTCCCAGTAGGAGCCGAGATGCGGCATCAGCTTCGATAACGTATGTCGCACGTCAGATGCGCTGCAACAATGGCCGTCGGGCGGGGGGCCTGCCATCTTAGGACGCCAGACGCCTTGGCGCGAGTGGCGTCATGGTGTTGGCATTGCGCCAGGCGAGAGCAGGGGCCAATGGCTCTGCTTCTGTATCGACAATCACGACCGGCAAGTGCTCGTAGCAGTAGCCCGGAGGAATTGCCGGCTTCACCATCAACGAGATCAACTCCAATATGGCTGCCCGCGAATTGGACGAGACGATTGTGTAGAAGTTCCCGCTGTTCCAGGTCAGCACCGAATAGCGAAAGAACGTCCTGAGAGCAGAAACCGTCGTCGCAAGGTCCACCTGGAGCCCCGACATGGTGTTCAGGACCTCGTCCTTCTTCTTCGAAATGTCTCCCGTCGAAAAGAAGCGGGCTTTGAAGATGCCATCCTTTTGGCTCTCGCGTTCGTCATAGACGTCGCGATCTTCATGCGCGAGCTTCTGCACCTGCACCAGCACACCGCCCGGACGGATGCGGGGAACGACGAAATCCAACTGCTTCATCCGGTCGCGATCATACATCTGGAAGGTCGTGTCCTCGAAAAGAACATCAAATCCATCCCTGAAGCTGAAGAGGTCCGGGTCGTTCGCGTATTTTTCGTCGGTGAGCTCGAAGAATGGACCATGAAAAAAGTGCGCGTGTTCGCTTCCACGCTTTTCGGCAAAGGAGATCCGATTGGCGGCCGTTGGGCTGCAGCAGAGCGCTTCAATACGACCATTGCCGAGGGTCGCCAGGGTACGCGCGAGGCATCCGGTTCCAGTGCCGAGTGTGTATATTGTCGTCGGGGCAGCACTTCGCGCCCAGATCCGCAAGCCGAACGAGAGTATGGCGGCGCCCAGACGGCCTTCCTCTTCCAGCCTGTAAGGGATGCTGGCGAAGTAATGGCTGTCGAAGTGTCCCCAAAGGCGTCGATGCGTATCCGCAAAGATCGTAGCCTCAAGGTCGAAGTCGAGCAGACTGCCGTCAAGTCTCGGTGCGGCGCGGTCCGGCGCCCCGGACTGACCGCTGGCAGTTCTCTCAAAAAAATCCGCAAAGGATGTAAGCCTCGGCGCCTTTCGCCAACGTTCGATTGTTGATTGATCCACCATAACCATCTCCAAACGCGGCGGCGTCGATCAACAAAGGACTTCAACGGATACGCATGTTGCCGCTCACGAGTTTCCATTTGTGAACCCGGGCGAGGGGAGCGCCAATCTACCGAAATTGGTAGGCTATTCTTTCGAGCTCGCGGAGATCCGCCGGGCAAGGAGCGGGGGAAACGGTCACAGTCTGATCAACTCCAGGAAGGTCGCCTTGGCAACAGCATGATAGGTCGTCAGAGCGCGAAGCTTCAGCCTTGCTGAACGAAGATAGAGCTTCACTGCATTTTCCGAGATTCCGAGATCGGCTGCTATCTGTTTGGAGATCCTACCTATTGCAAGCAGCTGCAGACATTGGCTCTCGCGTCGCGAAAGTTGGCGCATGCGGACCGACTTCCGAAACGCGAGCGCATCAAAAACTGTCTCATGCAAATAGTGGGCAAGGAGCTGCATCTCGTGGACGCGCGAATCGCGCAGTCGTATCCATTGCCTTCTTGGGAGATTTGAGGTCACGGAAAAAAGGCTGCGTTCGCCATTCGCGCCGCGGATCGGGATCGTCAAGCCTTGCGAGCCAATCCCATAGGAGCACGCCTCTTTGAACAGCCGGCCGGCGGGCCTCGACCGCCAATCGAGGGCAGACCAATCCACCGGAAGAAAGCCCAGTCGCATAACGTCTAGACCGGGATCTCTTTCGAAGTAGCCCCTGTCGACATAGGCTGCGGTCCATGCGTCCGGGTAGGTCGTGCAGAAATACGGAGGCGTGCTCGTCGCAGTCCCCGCATGCACTACGAGGAACGTCATGTGCGTAAACCCGTATCCCGTGCATAGTTCACTTAATGCGGGGTAGAGATCTTCGCGATGCGCCACTGACCGCAGCCTTCTCAATGAAGATGACAAACGGTTATGGTTGACGATTGGGCGAAGTCTTCGTTTGTCCGGCACCGGTTCCTTCTCCTTGAATTCAAAGGTCCGGACTTTAGCCTCAGCCGTTCGGCCGGGAAATTGCAGGAATCACCAGGGGAGCCAACGAAACTGGCGGGTGCGTCGATGGAAGGCGCCGTGGTGGGCTCGTTTCGGATAGCGCAGGTCAGATCACCACCTGCTCGCCGAGCTCGACCACCCGGTTTGGTGGAAGACTGAAGTAGTCTGCCGGGTCGATTGCTGCGGATGCCATCGCGATAAACAATTTGTCCTGCCACCCAGGAAGCCCGGAGTTCGGATCGGCAATCAGCTTGCGGCGGCCAAGGAAGAACGATGTCGACATGATCTCGAACTTGAACCCAGCTCTCTTGCAGAGCGCGAGCGCCTTCGACACGTTCTGCGTGTCCATGAAGCCGAAGGTGAGTTCGATCCGGGTAAAGCGCTCGGAGAGGTGCGTGATCGCAAAACGCTCGCTGTCCCGAACAAAGGGTACTGCGGCGGTCTTTATCGTCAGGATGACGTTGTGGGCATGAAGGACACGGTTGTGCTTGATGTTGTGAAGAAGGACGCCGGGCGCTTTGTCGGGGACACTCGTCAAAAACACGGCAGTGCCTGGAACCTGTGCGGGAGCATGGTCGGATTTTCGCTCGATCGCGGCGATAAATGACTCCAGTGGGATATCGTTTCGCGCGGATTTTTCCCGAAGGAACAGCGTTCCTTTGCGCCAGGTCCACATCAAAATCATGATGGTCGCCGCGATGAGGATCGGCACGTAACCGCCGTCATGGACCTTCAGCAGATTTGCCGAGAGGAAGATGCACTCGAGGATGAAGAGAGGCATCAGAAATCCGGCAGCCGAGAACACCGACCATCCCCAGGCAACACGGACGAACTTGAAAGACAGAAGCGTTGTGACCACCATCGCACCGGTGACCGAGATCCCATAGGCGGTGGCGAGAGACTCTGAATCTCCAAAGGCAAAGATCAGCACCAGTATTCCTGCCAGCAACACGGTGTTGACGTCCGGAACGTAGATCTGCCCGGTGTTGGATTCCGATGTGAAGCGGATTTCAAGGCGCGGGAGGAAGCCGAGATGGATGGCCTGGCGCGCGAGAGAGAACGCTCCCGTGATCACGGCCTGGCTGGCAATTATCGTTGCTGCCGTTGCAAGAATGACGACCGGCAGCAGCGCCCATTCGGGGAACATCAGGTAAAAGGGATTGTGGGAGGCGGCCGGGTTGTCGAGAACGAGGGCACCCTGACCAAGATAGTTGAGGGCGAGGGAAGGAAACACCAGAGCGAACCAGGCCACCTGGATCGGCCGCCTGCCGAAGTGACCCAGATCGGCGTAAAGCGCTTCCGCCCCCGTGACCGTGAGGAAGACGGCGCCTAACACGACCAGCCCGACGAACCCCGCGTGCGTTATGAAATAGATCGCATGGACCGGGTTGAGAGCATAGAGGATGGTGGCGTCGTCTGCGATATGGACCAGGCCGCCGGCCCCCATCACGACGAACCAGAGTACGGTGATCGGTCCGAAGAGGCTCGATACAGCGGCGGTGCCTTTCGACTGGACCAGAAAAAGTCCCGCCAAAATCGTTGTTGCGATCGGCAGCACATAGTCGCCGAGCGCCGGCGTCACCAGCTTCAGTCCCTCGACGGCGGAGAGGACGGAAAGGGCAGGGGTGATCATGGCGTCGCCGATGAACAGGGCCGCTCCGATCAGGCCGGCAAAGAACAACACCGTCGTGTGGCTCGCGGACTTTTTCATGAGGAGTGCAAGCAGCGAAAGGGTGCCGCCTTCGCCGTCGTTGTCCGCTCTTAGCAGGAAAATGACATATTTTACGGTGACGATCAGTGTCAGCGTCCAAAGCATCAATGAAATCAACCCGACGACTTCGTCATGGCTTATCCCATCATGAGCAAAAGGGCGGAGCGCTTCCCGGAACGCATAAAGAGGGCTGGTCCCGATATCGCCGTAGACGACGCCGACAGCGCCAAGAACCAAGGCGGCAAAACGTTTCTTTCCGGCGCCATGGGCCCCAGCGTCAATTGCGGAAGTACTCATCGATCCTCCAGTCGCGGCGGACGACTTTTTTGCCGGGCTCCTCATCTCGGGGGCGAGCCTTTGGTCCCAGCTCGGAAAATTGAAAGGGTCTCGCGGCGTCGAAATCAGTTCGATCGGCTGTCATTCCAGAGGCTGAATCGACGCCTATTCTGACGCGCAAATGCGCACGCGTAAATGCTCCTTGGCGCTGATCGAGCACGCTCGGGGGTGAAACTGGACGCCCCCTCCGGGGGGATAAAGTCAGTAACTCGCAGGTGAGGCAGGTGTATAATGGTGACGGCAGCGCCGCTCTCTGCACGGCGTGAACCCGTTTAACGCTTGCCCGTAACGCCTTATGGCAGGAGTTGGTTCAATGGCTGCTTCAAGATCAAAACTATCAGGAAACATGTCGGCTTCGCCTGTGGCGGGGATCGCGAGCATTGTTAACGCGATAGCGCCGGCGGGCCTGGGCTACCTTGCCGCGATTATGCTGACCGCCATCACAACGATCGTCGCCATTGGGGTCAACAGCGGCGTCCAGATACCGAACATTTCCCTTATCTTCGTGGTGCCCGTCGTCATTGCAGCCGTAGGATTCGGTTTGGGGCCATCCGTGTGTTCGGCGGTGCTCGGGGCACTGTCCTACAACTTCTTCCTGACCGAACCGCGCTACCTGCTTCTGGTCGATGACGCGGCCAATATCTGGGCAATCAGTCTCCTCTTTGTCGTCGGATTGATTGTGAGCGGCGTTGCCTTCACCTCTCAACGAAGAGAGAAAGAGTTGCTGGCGTTGAGACAAAATGTTAGCGCGCTGCAGGAATATTGCCGCGACATATCGAAGGCACACAACAACACGCAGGCCGCCGTCTCCACCGCGGCCCGGGTGCTGGCCGATCTCTTCCAGGTACCTGCTTTTGCGGCGATCATCACGGATGATCAGGTGACATCTCTCAAGTGCGCCGGAGACCTGGAGCCGAAAATTGCAGAGTTTGAAGCCGCGCGGCTATCCGTTGCAACGGGATCAGCACAGCGAGCGGGAGTCTACCCGACCCTGGAATCGCGTTTCGATTTCTGGCCCTTGACGATGACGGGACAGAGCATCGTGATTGGCCTCTCCTTCGATCCAGACAGGCGTCCGGCTGCACCAGACGTTCTGGTCGATATCGTGAGAAACGTCCTGTCGCTGGCACTTGAATGCCAAAAATCGCGGGATCAGCTCAATATTTCGCAGCGGCGTTGAGCTTTGGTCCCCGAAGAAGTCAGGATCCCCGCGACGCCGGCAGCAGCTGGCATTCAAGGATATGGAGAAAACCCACAATGATGGCTGACCAGAGGTCTAGCGTCCTGCCAAGCACCTTGATCGACCTGCCTTTTCGTGATGTTATATCATAACGTTATCGCGTAAGAGTTATTATGGAACTACTCCATATGCCGGAAAACATGCATTGTGGCCAATCCTTGCCTTGGCGAGACGCGAACCCGCTTTCGCTCCAACACCTTGCAGAGCCAAAGCGCGGCCGACAGTAGCATCGTTGCGGAGGCACCGGATTGCATTAGGAACCATCGCTCCAGAGCACCGCGTGACCTAGCCCCATGGCTCCGGCCTAGCTTGGAATGAGGCCAGCCAAGGAAGGTCGACGGTATGTTTTCTTTCAACATGCGTGAGTTGGCCGACGCGCTCGGCCGCTCAGCATCCGTCGGGAGTTCGAGGATCTCGATCCACCAGAGACGCGTAGGCACCGGACGTTATACCCCCGAGCGGAGCGGATTGAAGAACTGGAGGTCTGCGAAATCCTTTTCATTGTCGGTCGCAATCATGCAGTCATTTGCGCCAGCAACCGCCGCGATTATCATGTCGAGCGCATTGCGCGGCCGCCCGGCGATTTTCCCCTCGGCCATCAGTCGAGCCCACACCAGCGCCGCCTTGTCATCGAATGCGAGGATTCTGCCCGCGAAGAGCGCCTGTGGACCTTCCGTCCCGGAAAACCAGGTATCTAGCGCTTCGCGCTTCTTCCCGCGGGGCATTTCGAAGATGCCTCGCTTGATTTCGGCCACAGTCAGCGAGGCGATGAACAACTCCTCGTCCCGACGCTCCGCCATCCACTCGATGAGGAATTGCGACGGCGCCGGTTTCACGATGTTGCTGATGATATTGGTGTCAAGCAGATATCGGGTCACAGATCGATTTTGCGCCCCTCTTCGCGCGGCCGCGAAAGATCAAGATCGGCCCCAACAAGGGGCGAGCGACGAAGTGCGTCCAGGATATTCCCCACTTTCGGTGGCTCGCCCGCTACGGCTGTCTTCATCACAGTTCGAACCTCATCTGCTTCCGGCCCTTCCTCTGCTAAACGACGAGCTAGGGCGCGGATCAGCTCTCGATCAGACTCCAGCGCCATGACCTCAAAGCGAGTAAACCCGCGCTGAGTCAGTCGCGCGCGATAATTCTGAAGTGCCCTCTTCTGTGCGGCATTGCCCATGATGCATCTCCGTTTTATATCTGGATATATAATCCGGAACCTCGACTCTTGCAAGATGCAGCCCGCGGCGCGGAGCCCCCAACTTTCTCTTCGCTGGTGACGGGATGCCCGCGTGATCGCCGTCGCACATCGGCCAGCCCTCGCACTTGCCGGCAACTGGTGGCACGTTTGAACATCATCGAAATTAGCTGGAAAGAACATGCGTAGTGCGTATTGATGCAGACGTGCGAGCCTACCGTTGTGCCAAGGACCTTGCCTGTGCAAGGAAGCTTTCGAACTGCTCGTCCGGCACGAAAGATCCCCCAGTCGTCCAGAGGATGTGCGTCGCGCGTCCCATCTTGTCCCGGATACCGCGCTGCGCGCAGAACTCTTCGCCGCGCGGGTGGCGCAGGAGGAACTCGGGGCCGAACAAGGCCGCGGTTGCGGACGGCTCAAGGCGTAAACCCTCTGCCTCGTACGCAGCCAGCAGCGCCCTCAGCAAGTCGGCGTCGGGAACAGTGTAGATGCCTGCCAACATTTCTCGCATAACGGTCGCAACGAACGCAGACATCCGCGCCACCGCCATCCCGTCAGCCTCGGTCTTGTTGGTGAGACCGACGTCATAGACCGACACCAGTTCCTCGGAGCCCGACATCATATGCACCAACGCGCAAGGCGACTGGACGGGTTCGACGAAGAATGCATGGACATTGTCGCCGAAGACTGCTTTTGCCCCGAAGGTCACACCCCCTGGAGCGCCGCCGATGCCGCAAGGCAGATACAGAAACAAAGGGTTGTTTTCGTCGACAGTTACGCCCAGGCCCTTCAACTGTTCAGCCAGTTCGTAGGCCGCGACGCTGTAGCCGAGGAATAGGTGTCGAGACTTTTCGTCGTCAACAAAGTAGATGGACGGATCCGCTTCCGCGACGACGCGCGCGTTCTCCACCGCAGTCGTGTAGTCGGCCTCATGTTTGATAACCTCGACACCGAGCCGAAGCAGGCGATCCACCTTCCACTGCTTCGCATCGAAGGACATGTGAACGGTTGCCTTGAAGCCCAGCGCCCGGGCGGCGATGCCCACGCTCAAGCCAAGGTTGCCGGTACTGCCGACGGCGATCGTGTATCCAGAAAAGAAGTCTCGCGCTTCGGCCCCCGCGAGTTTGCGGATGTCTCCCCCGTCGGCCAGCAGGCCATTTTGCCTCGCCAGTCCCTCGGCGAAAAGAAACACTTCGTAGACCCCTCCCCTTGCCTTGATGGAACCGGCCACGGGAAGCTCGCTGTCAGCCTTCATGAACAGGCGACCGTACTCCGGCGAGCCATATTCCAGCGCGTGTCGCAACGCCTTGAGCTCGAGCAGTTCGGATCGGATGACGCCGCCGGTGGCTTCGAGTTCTTCGAAACACGCTGCAAGCAGTGGAGCCAGTCTCTCCCAGTTCCGTTTGGCGTCCAGGACATCGGAAGGGTTTACCGGTAAGTCTCCTCCGTCGATTGCGCCCGCCTTGTACTTCGGGTTCACCCACAGGGTCGGCCACGCCGAGGCCACTTCCTGGAGAAGTTGCGCGTTCGGTACTTCGACGGTCATCGCATTATCCTGTTGCCGATGGTTGATTGCCATGTGTTTCGCTCAGTGCTTCAGAACGCGGGCCAGGAAGGAGCGGGCACGGTCATTCTGCGGATCGTCGAAGAAGGTATCCGGCTTCGCGATCTCCAGGATTGAGCCCTGGTCGATGTAGACAACGCGGTCGCCGACCTCGCGGGCAAACCCCATCTCGTGGGTGACGATCATCATGGTCATGCCTTCAGCGGCGAGTTCGCGCATGACATCGAGGACCTCCCCCACCATTTCCGGATCCAGGGCGCTGGTTGGCTCATCGAAGAGCATCAGATGGGGTTCCATCGCCAGCGACCTGGCGATGGCCACGCGCTGTTGCTGGCCGCCCGACAATTGTCCCGGATACTTATGCGCATGCGCCTTCAGACCCACGCGCTCCAGGAGTTTGATCGCAGCCGCCTCGGCCTCTTCCTTGGATTTCTTCCGTACACGGATCGGCGCGATCGTAATGTTCTCGACGACTGTCTTGTGCGGAAAGAGGTTGAATTGCTGAAACACCATCCCCACGCCCTTGCGGATCTCCGCCAGTTCGCGCTCGCCTCCGAGTCTTCGGTCTTCGTCGACGGGCATGTGATAACCGTCGACCACGAGACTGCCGTGCTGGTACATCTCGAGGCCGTTCACACAACGGATAAGGGTCGACTTGCCGGAACCGCTCGCCCCGAGAACAACCATTACCTCGCCGCGTGTCACTGTTAGGTCGATGTCCTTCAGCACGTGATGCGTGCCGTAGAACTTGTTCATTTTTTTCATTTCAACGATGGTGGTCATCGCTTTCACTCCATGTTTGCCCGCTCAGCGACTGCCGACGGCCATATGTGCTTCGAGCTTGCGCGCGGCGTAGGTGATCATCGAGCCGGCGAGGAAATAGGTCAGAAGCAGGAAGGAATAGACTTCGTAGGTTCGGTCGCCGTACTGCGGGTTGGCGAGGATCATCTGGCCCGCTCGAAGGAAGTCGGTAAGGCCAATGATGAAGACGAGCGGCGCTGCATTGAAGATATCAAGCACGTTGCCAACAAGCGGAGGCACGACCACGCGCAGCGCCTGCGGAAGAACGATCGAACGGTTGATATCGAACTCGCTCATGCCGAGGGAGCGTGCAGCCTCGGTCTGACCCTGTGGGACCGCCTGCAGTCCGCTCCTCACATATTCCGCGACGTATGCGGAGTAGAAGATCGTGAAACCGATCATGCCGCGTGCGACATCTGCCAGGTTCCATCCCGTGGCCAGGACCGGCATCAGGATCCAGATCCAGTAGACGACCAGGATCAGCGGTAGAGATCGCATGATCTCGATGTAGCCCGTGCAGATCACGCGAACGCTCGAAAACCGACTGCGGCGGCCGAAGGCGAGGAGGATGCCGATTGGAAGTGACAGAACGGCGGTCACCAGCGTCAGCAATATACTGAGGAGCAACCCTCCCCACAGGCCAACGCCTGGAGGCGCCATCACGGCGAATATGGATATGAACCCGGTAAACGATGCAGGTAGCAGGACTTTGCGTGCCAGGGGCACATACGAGGTCAGCGCCCATCCGCAGCCCAGGATCGCCACGACCAGAGCGGCAGGGCCGGAAACCTCCATTCCTTGTCCTGAAAGCGCAAGCGCGAGCGGCGGGACTGCCAGAATAAAGGCATGGTGGACGCGGAAACTGAACACGCAGCCGAGTGCGGCCCCGAGAAGCGCACCGATGATCCCGACGGCCGTCCAGGCACGCCAGACCTGATCGGCCGGGAAGATCCCGATCATCAGGACACGCATGCTCTGCGGGATGATATCCCACTGTGCGGTCGTAAACGCCCATGCAAGAGCCGAGTATATGAGCCAGAGCGTCCCCGGGATGACGATCAGGGAAAGGAGCGCGTCGAACGGCTTGGCAAAGAGGTTATGGCGTGACCACTTGAAAGCGTATGCGATCATCTTTTTGCTCCCACGACGTTCAGACGCCTGTCGGCAAAGGAAACGACTGCACTGATCGTCCAACTCAAAAGCAGATACGACACCATGACGATGACGATGCCTTCGAGGCTGTGGCCAGTCTGGTTGGCGACAGTGCCATAGACGTTGAAGAGGTCCGGATAGCCAATCGCGATCCCGAGCGCGGTGTTCTTGGTCAGGCTGATGTACTGATTTCCGAAGGATGGAAGAACGACGCGGAACACCTGGGGTAGGATGATGTCGCTGATCGTGTCGCGACGGCTTAGACCGAGCGACCCGGCCGCTTCCCATTGACCTTTCGGGAGAGCGTCGATCGCCCCGCGGACAATCTCGGCGATATAGCACGCGCTGTTCACAACGATGGCCAACAGAAGTGCGGCCATCTCGGGGCTTAGACTTGTGCCGCCACTCGCCTGGAAGCGCGAAGCCACCGGATAATCGACCGACAACATGCCCGTTGCAAGCAGCACACCTATCATCACCGCGAGTGCAATCATACAGGCGCGTCGCATCTTGCCAACCGGATCGAAAACCGCTCCGGCAAACGCCAGCCAGGTGGCCGTCGCGAGCGCAATTGAAATCGGCGAGCCATCCCCGGCCCAGGAAAGAGAAGGAAAATGGAGGCCCTGCTGGCTGATAATGACGCCACCGTACCATTTGGCGGCGGATGCGAGCGGTGGAAACTGCAAAACGACGGCGAAGTACCAGAAGACCAATTGGATCAGAAGCGGAGTGTTGCGGACGAACTCCACGATCCAGAAGCAGAGGTTCCTGACGACCCAGTTGGTCGAAAGGCGTCCGACCCCGAAGAGCGTGCCCAAGATCGTGCTGAAGACGATCGCGAGCACTGCCACCTTCGCCGTGTTGAAGATGCCCGTGACGAAGGCCGCACCGTTCGTCCTGTCGGACGTGAAGGCCTCGAACACCGGAAGGATCCCTTCCCCGAACGAAAGCGTCTTGCCTTCGCTGATGTCGAAGCCCGCCGTGTTGGCGAGGAACGCGAAGCTGAATTTGATGCCCTTTGCGGCAAGCCCTTCTTTCACGCAGTAGGCCAGGACACCAACCAGAGCGATCGCCAGGGCGATTATCGCGAACTGGATGGCGTCGTAGCGTAACCGGTTACGCAACCGCCGCGCCTGCTGTTGGTCACGATCGACGACACCGGGTGCCGCGCTCGTCTCATTGATGCTCATATCCGGGCTCCAAACGCCATTTCGGGCTGGAGCGGCAAATGCCGCGCCAGCCCGTTGTCAGGTTCAATTCCAGAGCGGGGAATAGATTGCGCCACCCTGGGTCCAAAGGGCGTTCGCCGTGCCCTTCCGGTCGAGATACATCCTGGTGTTGGGACCGAGATTGCGATCGTAGATCTCGCCATAGTTGCCAACGGCCTTGATCGACTGAGCTACGAAGTCGTCGGCAAGGCCGAAGTCCTTGCCGTAGCCGCCGCCAACGCCCAGGAGCTTTTGAACGAAGGGATCTTCGCTCTTGAGCTTTTCGTCGAGATTGTTCTGGGTGATGGCGGACTCTTCCGCCTGGAAGAGACCGTAATGGACCCAACGCAAAGCGTTGCGCCATTTGGAGTCGTTTGCGACCACAAAGCCACCGAACGGCGACTTGTCGAGGGTGTCGGGGAGGATCAGATAATCGGCAGGCTTCGGCGAATTGCCAGCCCAAGCCGCAAGCGCGGATTTATCCGTGCTCATGGCGTTGCAGCGGCCGGAGTTCAGTGCTGCAAAGAGTTTTTCGAGGTTCTCATAGGTCAATACCTTTGAGGTCGTCCAGCCGCGAGCCTTGAAGGCATTGGTAAGGACCATCTCGGTGGAGGAGCCCTGCGTCGTGCAGATCGTCGCGCCCTCGAGGTCGCTGAACTGCGTCACCCCGGAATCGACCTTCACCATCACGCCGTTGCCGTCGTAGAAGTTGATCGGCAGGAAATCGATCGCGATGGCGGATTCGCGCGCCGGCTTGATCGTCGTGTGGGCGAAGACGACGTCGACCTGATTGGTAAGCACCGCGTCGAAGCGGCTCTTGTCCGTCACGGTGATGAACTTGACCTTCGACACGTCGCCCAGAACTGCGGCCGCGACGGCTTTGCAGAAGTCGACGTCCAGTCCCTCCATCTGGCCGGTCGTGGTGTTCAGATAGCCGAATCCGGGCGCGGTATTGTCGGTGCCGCAGTTCAGGACGCCCCGCTGCTTCACCGTATCCAGGACGGATGCGGAAGCGCTTGTCGCTGCGAGAGCCAGCCCGGCGAATACCCCGGCTGCGAGTGCTTTCATGAATTTCATTTCAGTTCCCCTTTCGGACGCTCTGACGAGTTGTGGGCCTAAAGACGGAGCACTGGCGGGGACTGATTTCGATGTCGGCCGCAGCGGCTATTGCCGTTCTGAAGCAAAAAATGTTCCCGCCGGTTCGCCGATGTCGCTAAAGCCCCATCGATCGGCAGGGGGACGATAAGGGGTCGATTCGTTTAAATCTACTTAATTTCCCTTGATCATTACATAAGCAAAACTGATGAATGAAATGCGCCACGGCGAGGCGCAACCGCCCCAGACTACCCAGGCGTGTCTATCTTAGGATCGAACAGGATCTTGCTCGGCAAAGAGCAGTAACGTAGCCAGGACGCGGACGTGAGCGCGGCGATGAGCGCTACGAGCACGGCCAATCGCCCGATGAAGGCAGGCCAAAGCTCAAGGGCTCAACACCCTATGGTTTGCTTGAAATGATGGTCAGCCCGCGCCCTACTTGCGCGTAATCTGCTCAATGAAGACCTGCATGGCAGGGCTCCGCTTCTCTGCTTTGCGAAAAGCCAGGAAGATCTTGCGGCGGATTTCTGGAACGACCTTGCAGACCCAGACATCCTCCAGGTCATGGCTGGCCCGAAGGCCCGGTAGCATCGAGATGCCGTAATTCTGCCGTATGAGAGCGATCGTTACCTCGAACCCTTTGCAACGCGCGACGATATTGGGCTTGAAGCCGGCGGCCTGGCAGGCATCGGCAAGCATCGTGTTGTAGGTGTCCGATGCGGTGTCGATGGCCCAGCGCTCGTTTCGCAGTTCCTTGAGTTTGACCGTCGGCTTTTCGGCCAGCTTATGGTCCTTCGATACCATGACGTTGAACACATCCTCCATCAGATAGATGGTTTCAATGTTGGGGTCCAAAGCGCCCGTTGGCATGTTGAGGTCGTCAATGATGGCTACATCGGTCTGCCAGCTTCTGAGTGCGGCCACGCTTTCCGCAGGCTCCATTTCATCGAACTGGACGGTGAGGTGCGGGTGCATTTCGGCAAGCTGATGGACCACTCGCGGGATCAATGCGGCCGCAACTGACGGGAAAGCCGCCACCCGCAACTCGCCCGAGATCACGCTTTTCAGTTCCGAGATATCGGCTCGCGCAGACTCGATTTCTGACAGAATGTTCCCGGCGCGATCGACAAGCTTCTGCCCGGCAAGCGTCATGACGACGCCGCGCCCCCGGCGCTCAATCAGTTTGATGCCCACCTCTTCCTCAAGGAGTGCAATCTGTTGCGACACCGCGGACGGGGAAACATAAAGAGCCTCGGCCACAGCCGCCATTGTCTTTCGGATCGAGAGTTCCCTGAGAGCCCGCAGACGCCCAATGTCCATGCCATCCTCCCGTTCCGATGCTCAATTGATTAGCATACCTGATGGTATATGCAAATATTATTAACTTTTTCTGGATCGTGACGCCGACTAGTTTGCCCTCCAACGAAATGGATACCCGATATTGGAGAGGAACAATGGAAAACGTCGCAAAGGCATTTTTCGAAACGCACGTCGAAGAGCGCGATCCGCTCGTTGCAAACGCTCTTGCCAACGAGCGTCATCGCCAACAGAACCAGATCGAGCTTATCGCGTCGGAGAACATCGTCAGCCGTGCGGTCCTCGATGCACTTGGCCATGAGATGACCAACAAGACGCTCGAGGGTTACCCCGGCAATCGCTTCCACGGTGGCGGCGAATTCGTGGACGTGGTCGAGCAGGCTGCCATCGACCGCGCCAAGGAACTCTTCGGATGTGCCTATGCCAACGTCCAGCCGCATTCCGGCACGCAGGCAAACCTGGCGGTCTTCTTCCTGCTGATGACCCCTGGCGACAAGGTTCTTTCCCTCGACCTTGCTGCAGGCGGCCACCTTTCACACGGCATGAAGGCTAACCTGTCAGGTCGGTGGTTCGAGGCACACAACTACAATGTGAACGCCCAGAACGAAGTCATTGACTATGACGAAATGGAGCGCGTCGCAGAAGAGGTGCGCCCGAAGCTCCTGATTACCGGCGGCTCGGCGTACCCACGTGAACTCGACTTCGAGCGCATGTCGAAGATCGCCAAGAAGGTCGGTGCGTACTTCATGGTGGACATGGCCCATATCGCAGGTCTGGTGGCAGGGGGTGCGCACCCCTCCCCGTTCCCGCATGCCGATATCGTCACATGCACAACGACGAAGACACTGCGTGGTCCGCGCGGCGGCCTCATTCTGACAAACAACGAAGAATGGTTCAAGAAGCTGCAAGCTGCGGTCTTCCCGGGCGTCCAGGGATCACTTCACAGCAACGTCCTTGCGGCAAAGGCGATCTGCCTGGGTGAGGCACTGCGAGATGATTTCAAAGTCTACGCCCACCAGGTCAAGGCAAATGCCAGGGTACTTGCAGAAACGCTCGCCGATCGCGGCGTCCGGATCGTGTCGGGCGGCACTGATACGCACATCGTGTTGCTCGATCTTTCGAGCAAAGGCCTCAATGGCAAGCAGGTCGAGGTAGCGTTGGCTCGTGCCAACATCACCTCGAACAAAAACCCGATCCCAGGCGACAGCCCTCGCCCGCCCGAATGGGTTGGTATGCGTCTTGGCACGTCGGCGGCGACCACTCGAGGCCTGAAGGAAGAGGAGTTCAAGGCGCTCGGCAAAGTGATTGCCGATCTCATTGACGCTGAAGCCGCTGGAAAGATTGACGAAGTCGTGGGTAATGCGAAGGCGGTCGTCGCCGACCTCACCCACCGCTTCCCGGTCTACGGACACTGAGCTCCACCCACCGACGCTCCGAATTCCTGACGCATGCCGCGCGAGCAGAATGCACCGCGCGGCATGGTCATACTCAGGCGTCGCGATGTCCCGAACCGGTCGACAGGAGAGCAACGAGATGGGAATGCATAGATTTCACCGCGCTGAGGTGATCGACGGAAAGACCTTTGCGAACGGCCTTTTGAAGAGCATCGAGACTGACGTCGCCTTGCTTCTGGCAGAGACCGGTGCTGCCCCGGGCCTCGCTGTCGTGCTCGTGGGCGACGACCCGGCGAGCGCCGTCTATGTTGCGTCCAAACATCGCCAGACCGTTGCGGCGGGCATGAAATCGTTCGAACACCGACTGCCGGCAGATACCACTCAGGACCAGCTCATGGCACTGATCGGCGCATTGAACCAGGACCCTCAGGTTCACGGGATCCTGGTGCAGTTGCCGCTGCCGCGTCATCTTGACCCCAACTTAGTCATTCAGGCGATCAACCCCGACAAGGACGTTGACGGCTTTCACATCTCCAACGCCGGGCGGCTCGCAACAGGCCAGCCTGCCTTGATCCCCTGCACGCCACTTGGCTGCATGATGCTCCTCCATGATCGACTGGGGGCGGATTTGGCTGGATTGAACGCGGTCGTACTAGGCAAGTCCAACATCGTTGGCAAACCAATGGCGCAGCTCCTGATGAGCGCCAATTGCACTGTGACAGTCGCCCATTCAAAGACGAGGAACACGGCCGAGCTTTGCCGCGCCGCCGACATTCTGGTCGTGGCCGTTGGAAGACCGGGGCTCGTTCGCGGAGAATGGATCAAGCCAGGGGCCGTCGTCATCGATGTCGGCATCAACCGTATCGTCGAAGACGGGAAATCCAGGATCGTCGGAGATGTCGCTTACGCCGAGGCGGGGCATGCCGCGGCCATCACCCCCGTCCCTGGAGGCGTTGGCCCAATGACGATCGCCTGCCTCCTGTCCAACACACTCACAGCTTTTCGCCGCCAACAAGGCCTCGTTGCATAAATCGCCAAGAACGGTACCCATCACATGACCAGCACCAAGCCTCGATACGCGCTGCGCGTAGCCTGTCCTTCCATTCGCGGGGTAACGGCCGCGATTGCGTCCTATCTCTCCGAAAATGGCTGCAATATCTCCGACAGTGCCCAGTTCGACGACGCAGACACCGGACGCTACTTCATGCGCATCAGCTTCCAGCCTGAAGAAGGGCACAGCCTCGACCAACTCCGCGAGGGGTTCGCGCAGATCGCGGCCAGATACCAGGCTGACGCCGAGTTCTTCGACGAAAGCGCAAAGAAGAAGGTGATCCTGATGGTTTCACGCTTCGGCCACTGCCTGAACGACCTCCTTTATCGCTGGCGCATCGGTGCGCTGCCGATCGACATCGTTGGCGTGATCTCCAATCATCTGGACTATCAGCGCGTTGTCGTGAACCACGACATACCGTTTCACTGCATCAAGGTGACCAAGGATAACAAACCGGCAGCCGAAGCCGAGCAAATGCAAATCGTTGAAGATTGCGGTGCCGAACTTGTCGTGTTGGCGCGCTACATGCAGGTTCTCTCAGACGAGATGTGTTCGCGGATGTCGGGCAGGATCATCAACATCCATCACTCATTCCTCCCGAGCTTCAAGGGTGCGAACCCTTACAAGCAGGCATTCGAGCGCGGCGTGAAACTCATTGGCGCCACGTCTCACTATGTCACTGCCGACCTCGACGAAGGTCCGATCATCGAACAGGACACCGTGCGTGTGACGCATGCTCAAAGTGCCGAGGACTACGTCAGCCTCGGCCGCGACGTGGAAAGCCAGGTGCTCGCTCGCGCGATCCACGCGCATATCCATGGCCGCGTCTTCATCAACGGGAACAAGGCTGTGGTCTTCCCACCTTCGCCAGGCTCGTACGCCTCGGAACGGATGGGTTGAACCAGGCCCCGCGGAAGAAGGTTCCCAGGTGCACCCCTTGGTCGGCGATCGGGCCAAGGGACTTTTGAGAGTATCACGCTGACTGGCCAGCGGGCAGAGGTGCACCAACCTCAGCCCGTGGCGTCAGAGGCGCGGCCGGCGATTGGCAGGCCCAGCCTAGTCCAGCCATCGTTGGCAAACGGGGTCATTTCGACTTGCACATCGCGGCCATCTGCGACCCATTTGCTGGCCATGTCAGGTTGATCGTCTCCGCCACAGCAAAGACCCGCTCCTGAATATCGATGGTGCCCCGTCTTGCGTGCGCCCAATCCACGTCAACCATGACACCGTCGGCTTTCGCTCGACGTCCGCTGACCCCGACACTGTCGATGTCTTCCATCGCGGCGAAATTCAGCACGCGACGGTACGCAACGGGAGGAGGTCAGCGCGCTTGCCGACGGTGACCGAGCCCGTGACGTCCCCAGCCCAAGCGCCTTGGCGGACCGATCCGGCGCCTACGCCCAAACCCACGCCATCGCACTTTCGGATCACGGCGAACACCGGGTCATCGATGCCTGACTTCGCCGCAGGAGCGCAAGAACGTTCTAAAAACAGGCATTCTGGACAAGAAACTAGAGCGCAATAGCAGCAATATCGAAAAACCAGACCCGCAACCGATCAGATCAGGGAGAAGCCGATGATCCTGGCAATCAAGCCACCGTTCCGCAGCCTTCTGATCTCGCGCGCGCATGCTTTCTGCCCGCAGCCAGCTCGCTGATCGGTGCGTTATGCATGTCCGATGGACTTTCCCTTGCGAGCGCTTGGCCGCCTTCTTGGCTCGTGCTGCATGCTTGCTCTTGCTCCTGCGCCTCGCTCACGGACGGACAATCTCTTTATCACGATGGACCACTAGATGAAGATCCGACCACTCGTCGGCAGCTTCAGACACAAGGAGGAAGCATGAGCTCACCCGACGCACGTTCCTCGGCGCAGCCTCGTCGCTTGCCCTGCCTGCTCTCTTTTCGTCGGCCCGCACCGCCGGCGCCCAACAGTCCGGAGACACCACGACGACGCCCGACCTCATTCTCCACAACGGCCTTGTCACGACGCTCGATCGCGCCAATCCGACGGCCACCGCCATTGCCATCGCCGACGGCCTCATTCTTTCGGTCGGTGACGACCGGACGAAAGAACCAGCGATCCGCTTTCTGTGACTGTTCTTCAAGCCAGGTGTTGGAGCGTCTGACTTTCATCTGAACCGAGGTGCTCCAGGTCACATCACTTCATGTCGATTGTTGCAATATTCGCAACTCTATCGAAATTCTTATTGCACTTGTTCGGCGCAATCCGACCCGATACTCCTGTTTTCACCAGACAAGTTCACCACAGACTGGCGAAGACAGACACCGACATCCTTCTTCCCAACCAGCTCAAAGAGGAGATATCCCATGGCCAAACTCGAAGTCCTGACCCCGCAGAACAGCCAGCTGATCTTCATCGACCAGCAGCCGCAGATGGCCTTCGGCGTGCAGTCGATCGATCGCCAGGTGCTGAAGAACAACGTCGTCGGTCTCGCCAAGGCCGCCAAGGTCTTCAACATCCCGACGACGATCACCACCGTCGAGACCACGTCCTTCTCCGGCCACACCTATCCCGAACTGCTCGCCGTCTTCCCGGAGAACGACATTCTCGAGCGCACCTCGATGAACTCCTGGGACGATCAGAACGTCCGCGATGCGCTGGCGAAGAATGCCGCCAACGGTCGCAAGAAGATCGTCGTCTCCGGCCTGTGGACCGAAGTCTGCAACACCACCTTCGCGCTCTCGGCCCTTAATGATGTACCGGATTACGAGATCTACATGGTGGCCGACGCCTCCGGCGGCACCTCGGTCGATGCGCACAAATACGCCATGGACCGCATGGTCCAGGCCGGCGTCATCCCGGTGACCTGGCAGCAGGTCCTGCTCGAATGGCAGCGCGACTGGGCCCGCAAGGAAACCTACAATGCCGTCACCTCGCTGGTGAAGGAGCACTCGGGCGCCTATGGCATGGGCATCGATTACGCCGTCACCATGGTTCACAACGGCGAAGAGCGCACCCACCACGGCAAGACCATCGGACCGAACCCGGCGAAGTAAGTATCATCGGATCCCCTGGGCTGTCGCCCAGACAGACCTGGGGATCCGCATTGTCCTTTCAGAATTCGTTTTCAAGGGCGCACCGCGGAGCGTTCGCTTCACGTCCGGACGGACGATACCAGCATCGACCGTTGCGTTGTCGCTGCAGTCGTTGCTCTCGTTGCCAGGGCGCGCAATCAACTAGGGGAGCGGCATACGATGCTCACGATACTTCGCGGGAAAAGCAACTCGCTGGCGCTGGCCTTCATTTCCGGCTTCGCCGACGCACTCTTCTTCATTCACTTGGGCGGTCTTTTTGTCGGGCTCGTCACCGGCAATGTCGTGCTCCTCGGGCTGGGCCTGGTCGGACACGAGAAAGGCGGATTGCGCGGTCTCCAGATCATGTCCTTCCCCCTCTTCATGGTGGGCGCGGGATTGGCGGCAATCATGGTCGCCTGGATCAAGCCTCTCGAGCGGGCAACGTTCTGGACGCTCATCATCGCGGCCGTTGCATTCGCGACGTCCGCCCTTCTGGCAATCTTCGATGCCGGACCGGTGTCGGCCTGTGCGTTGCTCGCCGTCACCGCGATGGGAATGCTGACGGCGATCGAGCGTCTCGACCCGAGACTCGGCCCACCATTTTCGCTCATGACGGGTAACATCGCCGGCCTTGCGGTCGCCACGGCCCGTCGCGTCATTGGCTACAGCGAGAAGCCGGAGGAATGGGGGCAGTCGCTGACGTCGTTCATCCTGGTGTTCGGCTTTGTGATGGGGTGTGCTGCCGGCGCGTTGGCGCAAGTCACCGTGGGTGTTGGAGGAATGCTCTTTCCCGCCTTCTTGTTGCTTCTCGTCGGGTTCTTCTATTCACCGCAAGAAACGAAGAAGCCCGGCTGAACCGTGGCATCCGTCGCCTTCCCCCCCTGCAATCGCGATCTCAAGAGGAGGTCTGCCTTGTCTGCGATAGCCGCCTTTAGCCTCGCCCCGCGCGATCGCGACGAGGCCAGCCGCAGCTCGACTTCGCTCGAGTTGATGTTCGATCTTGCGACCGTCGTGGCGGTGGGTGCCGCCGCTCACAGCCTGGCGCAGGACATCGAGGCCGGCGCATCCGGACCCGGTCTCGTACGCTTCGCCTGCAGCTTCTTCATGGCCTGGCTGGCTTGGGCGAACTACACATGGTTTGCCTCGGGCTATGACAACAAGTCGGCCGCCTTTCGTGTGCTGACGATGGTCATCATGTTCGGATCGCTGACCCTTGCCGGCGGGATAAGAAGCGGCCTTGGCGATCAGCCCCATTGGCTCGTCCTCATCGGTTTCAGCATCATGCGCCTCGGCATGATCGCCCTTTGGCTCGGCGCGGCGAATGGCGATCGGCAGGCCCGCCCCGCGGCCCTGCGTTACGCGGCCGGGATCGGCACCATGCAGGTCTACTGGAACACCCTGATCGTCACAGTTTCCCCGGAAGCGCCGGTCTACTTGCCGCTCTTTGCACTCGGCGCCGCCGGCGAACTGGCCGTACCGCTTTTGGCCGAGCGCGGGACCGCGAGCAACTGGCACCATGGTCACATCATTGATCGCTACAACTCGTTCAACATCATCGTCCTTGGTGAATGTTTTGCTGCCATCGCCTTGATCATCTCAGATCCGGCGACGCCCGAGCTCAGACATTTCTGGTGGGCGACGCTCTGCTCCATCATCGCATTTTCGATGTGGGGATTGTATTTTGACCGCAACGAACAGCTGCTTGGCCGTGAAGCTCGCACCGTTCTGACCTGGGCCTACGGCCACTGTCTGCTTTTCGCAGCCGGAGCGGCAACGGCCGCCGGTTTTGTCGTGTTTCTAAGCGCTGCCCGCAACGCGACCGTTTCGCAACAGCTCGCCGCTCTCGCCTTCTGCATCCCGATCGCGATCTACCTGACCGCCCTTTGGCTCGTCCGCGACCGGGCATCCAGGCATGGCTCGATGCACTGGCTTCTCCTGGTGGTCGCAGCGCTCGTGCTCGCAAGCGGGGCGTTTGCCTCCCACGCTCTGGAAATGAACGCAGCTTTGCTGGCGTTCGCTGTCACGATACGCCGTCGCCTATATCCGGCACCCTTTCGCGACGGCAGCGAACGCAACTGACAATCCGCGATCGGCAAAGTAGGCTGGAGACAATGATGGGGGATCAAAGGCCGATGTCGTTGTCAGCGACCATTCTTGTGCGCTATCCGGGATTTCGATCCGCAATCATGCCGCTCCTTTTGGCGTCCATTCTCCTTACCGCATGCGTCGCCGGGCCTGAGCGTGTCTCCGTTCCGGCAGAACAGGCCTCGACTGTTAAAATCGATGAGGTGGACTTTGCCCGCTTCTGGGGAGACGAGGTCACGCCCACGTTGCGCTCGCTCATTACACAACAGTACGCACAGACGCAGACTGCTGTTCGATCAGGGCATCGGCCGTCCACCGCCACAGACCATGTCGACTTTCTTGCGATTTCGGGCGGCGGCGCCGACGGTGCGTTTGCTGCAGGATACCTGACGGGCTGGACCGAGCGAGGCAATCGACCGCAGTTCGAGGTTGTGACAGGGGTCAGCACCGGCGCCTTGGCCGCCCCCTTTGCTTTTCTTGGTCCGGGTCATGACAACGAATTGCGCGAAGTTTTCACGCAGTACGGTGACCGCGACATCTATCGAAATCTCGGGCTGTTCGGTGTGATGGGCCGAGGCCTCTATGACAATTCGCCGTTGCGGCAGTTGATCGGCCGCTATCTCACCGAAAAAATGGTCGAAGAAATCGCAGCGCAATACCACATTGGCCGCCGTCTTTTGATCCAAACCACCAACATCGATGCCCAGCGTCCCGTCGTTTGGGACCTGTCCGCAATCGCCGCCAGCGCACGCGCCGATCGTCGAGAACGCATGATCGACATCCTGTTGGCGTCCGCCGCCATACCCGCGGTATTCCCACCGGTCCGCATCGATGTGAGGCTGGACGGTCAAGTCAGGCAGGAATTGCATGTCGATGGCGGGACGGTGGCGCAGGTCTTCTTCGCCCCGCCCAATATCGAGCTCTCGGGTTATGAGAAGCGCTACTTTGGTCATGCCCGGTCGCGAACGCTCTATCTGATCCGCAACGGGCGATTGACGCCCGAATATACCGAGGCGGAAGAAACGGCGCTCGGGATCGCCCGCCGCTCGATCGAGACCTTGATCAAGTATCAGACGATATCCGATTTGACGCGCTTGCAGCTACAAACGACGGCCGCGCGCGGTCAGCTCTATTACGCGTCTATCCCCGATCGTTTCACACTGAGATCGAAATCCGAGTTCGATCGAAACTACATGCAAAAGCTTTTTGCTGTCGGAAACGAAGAGGGACGTCTTGCGCGCTGGCGCAAGCAGCCGCCGCCTACGCCGGTGCAGGCGGCCGAAGGGCGCAATCCTGGCTGATGTTTTGCGCCGATAAATGCCACGCTCGCTAGGCAGTTCCTGAGCCTGCGGGGGTCATCGGAAGAAGAGAAACTGAACCAGCATTCCGAGCGTTAGCGCGACGGCCAGAACCCCCACCGCGACGATCAGCGTATGGTTGTTCCGCAACTTCCTAGCTAGCCAAAGATAACGGGCAAGCCAACACGGCACACACTGAGGTACCAGCTCGGCTGGCGCTCGAAGCGCCCGTTCGCGCCCATTGTTGCCGAGATCCGCGCGGCTGCAGCCATGAAGTCAGGCTCTATGGCCGGCGGACACAGCGAAAACCGATATGGGTTGTCGCCGCGTTCTCCTCCTGGGGATGGCGTGCTTGAGGGCGGTAACGACGGCAGTAGTTTGGTGCGCAGAGATGCGATCCGCCTTTGATCACCCGCCTTGCGGCCCTGATGTCGGGCCGTGCCGGATCGCGGCTTGCCTCGGCGCTGCCACCGCGCGGGTTGACCGGAACGCAGCAAGCCTTTTCGGCCGGGGCGGAATGGCGTGTCGTCCAATAGTCGCTCGTCCACTCCCAGACATTGCCGATCATATCGTAGAGGCCGTAACCATTCGGCGGGAAGCTGCCGACTGGCGAGGTCCGCTCGAACCCGTCGCTTTTGAGATTTTCAGTCGGAAACATGCCGTGCCAGGTATTGGCCATGCAGCGGCCGTTTGGGATGAATTCGTCCCCCCAAGCAAACTCCTTGCCTTCGAGGCCGCCCTTGGCTGCAACTTCCCACTCCGCCTCCGTCGGCAGGTCCTTATCCGCCCAAACGGCGTAGGCCATGGCGTCGGCATAGGCGATCTGGACGACCGGATGGTCGAGCTTGCCACGCAGGTTGCTCAGGCCCCCATAGGGCCGACGCCAGTTCGCACCGAACTTAAATTTCCACCATTGCGATGGATCGCGACCGGAGACCCGCTTCGGTGGGTCAAAGACCACCGACCCCGGCTTTAGCATTTCGGGCGGCGCGCCGGGATAATCTTGTGGATTGGACGCCTTTTCGGCGAGCGTAACATAACCGGTAACCTCCACGAATGCGGCAAACTGCCGGTTGGTCACCGGTGCCACGTCGATCCAGAAACCATCGACCTTCACCGGATGGGCAGGAGCTTCCTCGGGATAATGATGGTCCGAGCCCATGAGGAAGCTGCCCCCGTCGATCCAGACCTGTTCGGGAGCGCTGACCTGCATCCTTATTCGACCGACAGCCGGTCGGTCAGGCGAGACATTCATGCGTCACCTCACCCTGATGCCGGGCCAAGACGATCCGAAAAGCCTGAGCACGCTCTCAGTTCAGCTGGACCGTCAGCTTGTCGATCGTCCCAGTGAAGGCGAACGGCACCTGGTAGTCCTTGTCATCGACACCGGTGCGCGTATCCATGCCGACATCGAAGGTCTCGTCCCATGGCATCAGGGCGGGGACAGTGTGCGGGATGTTCTGGCTGGCGACCTCCTTGCCATCCACCTTGAGAATGCCCGTACCGCCGCTGCCCATGGTGTGGCTGTCCGATGTGAAGCCGAACTCGATCGTATGCTTACCGGCGGCCAGCGTGTCGGGGCCCTCCCAGCGGAAGCGCTCGATGTCCACGAAATTGTAGAGGAACACCGGCTTTTACTTCAGGATGTAGAGGCCGAAGCCGCCAAAACGGCCGCCGGTGGTCACGAGCATGCCGTCCGCGCCAGCCGCCGGGATCTCGATCTCAGCGGTGATCGTGTAGGACTTGTTCAGGATGTTCGGAGCATTGCCACCGGGCACGCCGGAAACGACGCCTGAATAGGTGAACAGCTTGCGCCCCGCGGTCGCACTCGGACGCGGGGTCATGAGGCGCTCCAGGATCGAGTTGTCGAGCGGGAATACGTTGTACTTTGCGGCTTCCAGCAGGAACAGTTCCTGCATCTGATGCAGCTTGTCCGGATTGCTCTGAGCAAGGTCGTTGGCCTGCGAATAGTCCTCTTTGAGGTTGTAGAGCTCCCATTTGTAGCCATTGACCACTTCCGGCATTGGCGCCTTGCCCATCAGCCAAGGTGCTGCCGGCGGAGTGGTACAGGCGTACCAGCCGTCGTTGTAAATGCCACGGTTGCCGAACATCTCGAAGTATTGCGTGTGGCGCGTCGAGGGCGCGTCGGCGTTGGCCTTATCCCACGTGTAGGCCATGCTGACGCCTTCGATCGGTTTCTGCGCCACGCCGTTGACCATGGCTGGCGCCGGAATCCCGGTCGCCTCGAGGATCGTCGGAACGATGTCGATCATGTGGTGGAACTGGGTACGAATACCGCCTGCGTCCTTGATGCGGGCGGGCCACGCCATTGCCATGCCTTGCCGCGTACCGCCGAAATGCGAGGCGATCTGCTTGGTCCATTTGAACGGTGTGTCGAAGGCCCATGACCACGCTACCGACATGTGTGGGTAGGTCTGGTCGGAACCCCAGGCATCATAGAATTTCAACTGGTCGGCGACAGGGATCTCCATGCCCTCGATAGTGATCACCTCGCTCGGAGTGCCGAGCGTGCTCCCTTCCGCGCTCGTGCCGTTGTCGCCCTCGATATAGATGACGAGCGTGTTGTCCAGCTTGCCCATGTCGTCTACCGCCTGGATGACGCGGCCGATCTCATTGTCGGAATAGGCGACGTAAGCTGCAAACACCTCGGCCTGGCGGGCAAACAGCTTCTTGCTGTCGGCGTCGAGCGTGTCCCATTTCGGCAGGTCATCGGGCCAGGCGGTAAGCTGCGTATCTTGCGGGATGACGCCAAGACGCTTCTGGTTCGCGAAGATCTGGTCGCGCATGGCATTCCAGCCCATGTCGAACTTGCCCTTGAACTTCTCGATCCATTCCGGCGTGGGATGGTGCGGCGCATGCGTGGCGCCGGGTACGTAGTAGACGAAGAAGGGTTTGTCAGGTGCAGCCGCGTTCAACTGCTTGATGTAGTTGATGGCGTTGTCGGCCTCGTCGGTAATCAAGTTGTAACCGGGCTTTCCGACCCACGGAAATATCTGCGTGTGATCCTGAAAGAGATAGGGCTCCCACTGGTTGCTATCGCCGCCCATAAAGCCATAGAAGTAGTCGAAGCCCATGCCCGACGGCCATTGGTCGAAGGGACCGGCGCTGCTGTACTGGAATGACGGCGTGTTGTGATTCTTGCCAAACCATGAGGTGGAATAGCCGTTCTGTTTCAGTATGTTGCCGATCGTCGCGTTGTCCACGCCCAGAACCGAGTCATATCCTGGATAGCCGGTTGCCTGCTCGGAAATCACACCGAATCCGGTCGAATGATGGTTGCGTCCGGTGATCAGCGCTGCCCGCGACGGCGAACAGAGTGCGGTTGAGTGGAACTGCGTGTAGCGCAGGCCCATCTGCGCCACGCGATCAAGCGCCGGTGTCGGGATGACGCCGCCGAACGTCCCGGCAACCCCGTAGCCGGCATCGTCCGTCATGATCAAAAGGATATTGGGTGCGCCCTTGGGTGGGACGATCTGCGGCGGCCAATACGGTTTTGAGTCCTTTGCGCTCAGCCCGATCTCGCCGCCGAAGGTCGCTGGTGGGTTGGGGAGGTAGCGTCCATCGACGGTCGTCGTGGCGTCCGGTGCGCCCGGTGTGCCGGTGATTTGTTGTGCGTTTGCAGCCCAGGCTGAACACGTCAGAGCCGCCGCGGCGACCTGGGTCAAAAGAGCCAATTTCATTCGCATGGTGCACTCCCTGGTCGCTACCATCAGATCGAAACGGTCACATCAGCATGAATTGAGGGGAACTTCAGTCGAACGAGCACATCAGAAAGTATTAGTTGGAACCTAAGCCCAACTAACTCCACAAAGGCCAAACAGAATTAGCAACAATGATATGCCGTGGCGGGACATACTCTGCATCTGCGCCATCACTCCACCCATGCTATTAATATTAGCATAGGCTTGTCGGTGCAGCCAATTAACCCATATGACGGAAGCTCCGAATGTAGCGACGGCGCGCGAGCGCCTGGGTGACGCTCAACGTCTCACCGGCGCTGCCGCGAGTCCAGGCCGCC
>NZ_JAEPRP010000089.1:13811-28899 GCF_016652895.1 Ensifer sp. SSB1 | reverse complement strand
AAGAGAAAGAGCAAAACGCTCGGAAGCGGTTTTGACTTCAGTGCCATTCCGACGTCTCCACGATACGAGGTGATCCGCCCTCTGACGCGGGAGCCTTGAATGCTTCCTCGCCGATATCGCGCAGGCGCCGATGCTCGGCGGTGCCCGGCGCGACGCTTGCAAGTTCGATGAGACCGCCGAGTAGAAAAGCCCGGTCGGCCTTCGTGAGACCCGCTCTCGCGACAATGCCACCGAGCAGGAATTTCTCTCGGGACTCGCGCTTTCGTTCACTCGTCATGAGAAACCTCCGCCGTCGTTCCAGACCCACCACTTGCCTGTCGACGCGGTGAAGCAGTTGAGCCAAAGGCGCCTTCCTTCTCTCCTTCGCGAAATCGAGTAGCGATTTCCCCGAAGACCGCGTCAAGTTCCTCGTCAGTGATCTCGATTTCCGCCAGACCCGATTTCGTGGCTGCGCGCGCAAACCGCTCAGCGGATTTTACTATCAGAGTTCGTCTACGCTCGCGCAGCTTTTCGATCTGGGCGTCGATATCGGAAATCGATGATTTTGTGGCCATACCGGTGTCCTTTCCTGTTTGAGAAATCTGACCGGCGCCGATTATACTATCTATAATATGATAGTAAATCAGGTTAGTGTGCTCCATCCCGAAAACGTCGCAGCCGGAATTCCGATCGTCGGCCGCCTTCCGGAGAAGCGGCACCGGTCCTTCGGTCCGACCGGTTTGAGGGCGCAATATACGTCGCTGGCGCGACGTGCTTGAGAGGTTCGGAGGCAGTCGTGGCGATCATGTTCGTCAGAGCGCAGGTGATCAGCAGGGGTGCAGGACGCAGCGTCATCTCGGCTGCCGCCTATCGCCACCGTGCCCGGATGATGGACGAGCAGGCCGGGTCTTCCTTCAGCTATCGCGGCGGAGCCTCCGAGCTGGTGCATGAGGAACTGGCGCTGCCGGACGATATCCCGGGCTGGCTTCGGGCGGCGATGGACGGGCAATCTGTTGCCGAGGCAAGCGAGGCGCTCTGGAATGCAGTGGATGCGTTCGAAACGCGGGCGGACGCACAGCTTGCGCGGGAGTTGATCATCGCCTTGCCGGAAGAGCTGACGCGGGCGGAGAACATCGCGCTGGTGCGCGAGTTCGTCCGGGATAATTTCACATCGAAGGGAATGATCGCCGACTGGGTGTTTCACGACAAGGACGGCAATCCGCACATCCATCTGATGACGACGCTGAGGCCACTGACGGAGGAGGGGTTTGGGCCGAAGAAGGTGGCGGTGCTGGGCGAAGACGGCGAGCCTTTGCGTGTCGTCACGCCGGACCGGCCGAATGGCAAAATTGTCTACAAGCTTTGGGCAGGCGACAAGGAAACCATGATGGCGTGGAAGGTCGCCTGGGCTGAAACCGTCAACCGGCACCTGGCCCTTGCCGGCCATGAGATCCGTCTCGACGGCCGCTCCTATGCTGAGCAAGGGCTCGGTGGGATCGCGCAGAAACACCTTGGTCCGGAGAAGGCGGCGCTCGCGCGCAAGGGTGCCGAGATGTATTTCGCGCCGGCCGATCTCGCGCGGCGGCAGGAGATGGCCGACCGGCTGCTTGCCGATCCGGAGCTTCTCCTCAAGCAGCTCGGCAACGAGCGTTCCACCTTTGACGAGCGCGATATCGCCAAGGCGCTGCACCGCTATGTCGATGATCCAGTGGACTTCGCCAATATCCGCGCGCGGCTCATGGCTTCGGACGACCTGGTACTGCTGAAGGCGCAGCAGGTCGACACCCAAATGGGCAATGCGACAGAGCCGGCGGTGTTCACAACGCGGGAGATCCTGCGCATCGAATATGACATGGCGCAGTCAGCCGAGGTTCTGTCGATGCGAAAGGGCTTCGGCGTCTCCGGTGCCAAGGCCGCCGCCGCCGTCCGAAGCGTCGAAACGGCCGATCCGGAAAAGTCCTTCAGGCTCGATGCGGAACAGGTCGATGCGGTCCGTCATGTCACGCGCGATAATGCCATCGCGGCGGTCGTCGGGCTTGCCGGCGCCGGGAAGTCGACGCTGCTTTCGGCGGCCCGCGTCGCATGGGAAAGCGACGGTCGACGGGTGATCGGCGCGGCCCTTGCCGGCAAGGCTGCCGAAGGGCTGGAGAACAGCTCCGGCATCATGTCGCGCACGCTGGCGTCGTGGGAATTAGCTTGGGCCGGCGGGCGCGAGCAGCTCGACCGCGGTGATGTGCTGGTGATCGATGAGGCCGGCATGATCCCCTCGCAGCAGATGGCGAGCGTCCTGAAGGCAGCCGAGGACGCGGGGGCGAAGGTCGTGATCGTGGGTGACGCGATGCAGTTGCAGCCGATCCAGGCGGGTGCGGCGTTCCGGGCAATCACTGAACGGATCGGCTTTGCGGAACTTGCCGGCGTGCGGCGGCAGCTTGATGCGTGGGCGCGCGATGCATCCCGTCTGTTCGCGCGCGGCAAGGTTGAAGAGGGCCTCGATGCCTATGCGCAAAGGGGCCGCATTGTCGAGACCGAAACCAAGGCCGAGATCATCGACCGCATCGTTGCCGATTGGGCCGATGCCCGCCGTGACCTGCTTCAGAAATCTGCCGTGGGCGAGTATCCGGGACGTCTTCGCGGCGACGAACTGCTTGTGCTTGCCCACACCAACGATGACGTTCGGACGCTGAACGAGGCCCTGCGCAGGGTCATGAACGACGAGGGCGCGCTGACAGGTGCGCGCCAATTCCGAACGGCACGTGGGCTTCGTGAGTTTGCCGCGGGCGACCGGATCATCTTCCTCGAAAACGCCCGCTTCCTTGAACCACGGGCAAAGCGGCTTGGTCCCCAATATGTAAAGAACGGCATGCTTGGCACGGTCGTTTCATCCGGCGACAAACGCGCAGACGCGCTGCTGACGGTACATCTCGACAATGGCCGGGACGTCGTGATCAGCGAGGATAGCTACAGCAATGTCGATCACGGCTACGCCGCGACAATCCACAAATCTCAAGGCTCGACCATCGACCGGACCTTCGTGCTCGCCACCGGAATGATGGATCAGCATCTGACCTATGTGGCGATGACCAGGCATCGTAACCGCGCCGATCTCTACGTGGCGCGCGAGAACTTTGCACCGAAGCCGCAATGGCGGCGCAGGCCCCGTGTCGACCATGCAGCCGGCGTCACCGGTGAATTGGTGGTCACAGGGTTGGCCAAGTTCGGGCCGCAAGATGATGATGCCAAGGAAAGCCCCTACGCCGATGTGAGGACGGACGACGGAACCGTTCATCGACTTTGGGGCGTGAGCCTGCCGAAGGCACTTGAGGAGGGTGGTATCTCGACAGGCGATACTGTGACGCTACGCAAGGATGGCGTCGAAACAGTCACGGTGAGGGTGCCCATTACTGATGAAAAGACCGGCAAGAAGCGCCTCGAGGAACGTCAGGTCGAGCGTAACGTCTGGACTGGAACCCAAGTTGAAACTGCCGATGCGCGCAAAGTTAGGATCGAGCAGGAAAGCCATCGGCCGCATGTGTTCAAACAGCTTGTTGAGCGCCTTGGGCGATCTGGCGCCAAGACGACGACGCTCGATTTCGAAAGCGAGGAAGGCTATCGGGGGCATGCCCTTGATTTTGCCCAGCGGCGCGGTATCGACACGCTTGCCCGGGTCATTGCGGAATTGGAGGAGGGCGCGGCGCGACGGTCGGCGTGGCTTGCGGAGAAGCGGTCGCAGCTGGCGAAGCTCTGGGAGCGGGCGAGCATGGCGCTTGATTTCGCGATCGAACGGGAACGGAGCGTCTCGTACAGCGAGGAACGCAGAGTATCTTTCGCTGCCGGCAACCCGTTGGGTGGAAGCTATTTGATCCCGCCCGCCACCGAATTCCCCCGCAGCGTTGAAGAGGATGCGCGTCTCGCGCAGCTCTCCTCGGAACGGTGGAAGGAGCGGGAGGAAATACTCCGGCCATTGCTGCAGAAAATCTATCGCGACCCCGACGGCGCGCTGTCGGCGCTCAACGCTCTGGCGTCAGGCGCAGGCGTCGAGCCGCGCAAGATCGCCGAAGATCTTGGCCTTGCGCCCGAACGCCTTGGCCGATTGCGCGGCTCTGACCTCATAGTCGATGGTCGCGCCGCTCGAAACGAGCGCAACGCGGCCATGGCCACTTTATCGGAGCTGCTGCCTTTGGCGCGCGCGCATGCAACCGAGTTCCGCAGGCAGGCGGAGCGCTTCGCCAGCCGAGAGCAGCAGCGGCGCTCTGATATGTCATTGTCCATTCCCGCTCTTTCGAAACAGGCGATGGCGCGTCTCGTCGAAGTCGAGACGGTCCGGGAGCGCGGCGGGGTCGATGCCTACAAGACGGCCTTCGCCTATGCCGTTGAGGACCGTTTGCTGGTGCAAGAGGTCAAGGCCGTCAACGAGGCGTTGACCTCACGCTTTGGCTGGTCTGCCTTCACCGCGAGGGCCGATCCGATCGCCGAGCGAAATGTTGCCGAGCGAATGCCGGAAAATCTCGCGCCTGACCACCGTGAAAAACTGGTGCGTCTGTTCGAGGTGATCAGGCGTTTTAGCGACGAGCAGCATCTCGCAGAAAAGCAGGATCGCTCGAAAATCGTTGCCGGCGCAAGCATCGAGTTCGGAAATGAAGCAGTGCACGTGTTGCCCATGCTTGCCGCCGTCACGGAGTTCAAGACATCCGTCGCCGATGAAGCGCGGGATAGGGCGCTTGCCGTTCCCCATTACAATCATCATCGCGCCGCGTTCATGGACGCGGCGACACGCATCTGGCGCGATCCGGCCGGCGCGGTCGGCAAGATCGAGGAGCTTGTCGAAAAGGGTTTTGCCGGCGAGCGGATTGCCGCAGCCGTCATCAACGATCCGGCCGCTTACGGAGCGTTACGTGGCTCCGGTCGCACAGTGGACAAGTTGCTTGCTGCCGGCCGGGAGCGGAGGGCCGCGCTTCAGGCTGTGTCGGAAGTAGCAAGCTGTGTCCGTTCTCTCGGAGCGTCCTATGCCGCGGCGTTTGAGGTCGAGACCAAGGCTATCGCCGCAGAGCGCCGGCATATGGCGGTCGCCATTCCCGGTCTATCGCGGAAGGCTGAGGATACGCTGCGGCAGTTGACGGCAAGAATGAGGAAGAAGAATCGGGGGCTCGACGTTGCTGCGGGTCTGACCGATCCGCGCGTCGCCCAAGAATTCGTCGCCGTCAGCCGGGCGCTCGACGAGCGCTTCGGCCGCAACGCGTTCCTGCGTGGGAACAAAGACGTTTTCAACTTTGTGTCGACAGCGCAACGGAATGCAGTCGAGGCAATGCAGGAGAAGTTGAAGGTTCTTCAGCAGATCGTGCGGGCAGATCGCGGCCAGAAGATCGTTTCCGAGCGCCAACGACAGGCGGTCAATCGGGGTCGTGGTGTCGAGCGGTAGAGGCAATTCAAAGAGCTTCATCCACTCAGGTGTCTCGGCAGCCGGTCCTTGCCGCCTGGCGCGGCATCAACATCCCTCAAAGAGTCGCGGCAGTTCGTCGCGCGAGGCGGTAATAATTGAAAGCGTCATTGCAGCCCACTGGCTCTTCGACACAACGAAATATTTCTGTTGCCTTGTTGCCACAGGCTGCGACTGCAGCGCGATTATTTCCGCAGCGACATCGTCACCAGCTTTAGACTTTTATCACGCTCCGGTTTATCAATCAGGTGATAGAATTCTACGGAAAAACCTTTGACAGACACGGGAACCGGCCGGCCGGGTGCCACCCAACGTCTTTACCTGTAAATTCCGGTAGCGCGGCCAAGGCCACCTGCAAAAGCGTCCAGATACCGTAAAAGGCGAGGGTGTCCTGCGCGTCTATCCGAAAATGCAAGCCCTCGTCCGTCGGCCTTAGCGTCACGCGTGCGTCACCGAAGTCCAGCGACCGATCGACCCCCGTGGCGCCGATCGGGCTCCAGTATTCGCGGTAACGGGCGAAGACCTCGCTTACGCCCTGTTCCGCATTCTGGACTGGTACGAAGGCTTCTGCGGTATGCTTGTACATCGGCACTCCTTGCTGCAAATCCTCGCGCGCATTGAATTATCAATTTCGGCTCTCGGCGGCTTCGCCACCTTGGCTCTGCACGCTCGTGCACGGTTTTTCGATACAGACCGCTGATGTATGACAACTCATACGTGCGATATTCATGCACGCTTTGGACGAGCGCTCGACTACTAATTCTATTAGTCGCCTAAGCGCGGAAACTCGTGTCCAGTGGTCTGAAGCAGGTTTTCTTCGGAGAATGGAGATGGAGATACTAGCTGTCCCGGCCGCAGCGCGCGGAGAATTTGCTGACTTGATCGACTCGATGCATCGGTTGCGTGCGCGAGTCTTTGGCGACAGACTGGACTGGGATGTAGACATAAGGGACGATCGTGAGGCCGATGCTTACGATCAATTCAATCCCACCTATATCCTGGCCGTTTCTACCACAGGTGCAGTGGCGGGCTGCGCGAGGCTCCTCCCGGCTACTGGGCCGACGATGCTCGCCAATACATTTCCGCAGCTCCTCTCATCGCGACGGCTCGAAGCCCATCCAGGCATGGTCGAAAGCTCGCGCTTTTGCGTCGACACGGCGCTCGACGAGGGCAGGACGGGGGCAGTTCTCCATGGGACGACGCTTGAGATGTTTGCCGGCATCATCGAGTGGTCGATGGCGAACGGCTATTATGAAATCGTCACGGCAACGGACCTGCGGTTCGAGCGCATTTTGAAACGCGCCGGCTGGCCGATGCAACGTCTTGGTCGGCCGTGTCCCATCGGCAGCACGATGGCCGTAGCAGGCGTGCTTCCTGCCGACGCCGCGAGCCTTAATCGGATTCACGCTGCTGCCTGTCGCCAGGAACACATGTGCACCACAACTTCGCTGCTTGAGGTGGCACGGCGTGGAACAGCGCCTTCTGCCGATTTATCGCAAGCGGCCACACCGCCCACAGAGGACGATGCAGGTCCTCACGAGGGATCAGATCACAACTGACGCTGCGCAATAGAGGAGAGGTCTTTGAATTCCGCGCGACCGCAGATCCTGATCGGTTCGACCGATGCGGATTACTATCTGCTACTCGTCCACATCCTGGAATCCGAGGGATATCAGGTCATTCTTGGTTCCGGGGTCGAGGAGATCGTCCATTTTGCAGGCGAGTACGATGTCGGAGCCATTCTTCTTGATTGTCGATCGGGAGAAGATTGGGCTACCGCAGCCTGTGTAAAGCTGAAGCAGGAGCCGCGGACATTCGGGATTACGACCGTCGGGCTGATTGGCCCTGGTGCGGAAAGTCGATTTATCGATCTGCTGAAGGCCGGGATTGACGAGAATTTCGTGAGACCGATCACCCCCTCCAAGCTGCTCAGCTTCCTACGCGACCGTATCCTCCTTCCGCGAGTGTCGGGTCCGATGGCGAGCGACGGTCATATCCTCGTCTATGCAGGAATTGAACTGAATACCAACAGGCATAGCGTCAGGCGTCTCGGCATCTACGTCCACTTGGGACCGATCGAATTCCGGTTGCTGCAGTTTCTGATGGAGAACCACGAGCAGGCGTGCAGTCGCGCACAACTCATTGAAGCTGGTTGGCCCGAGCGCCGTTTCGTCGACTTCAAGACGGTGAATGTTCATATCGGTCGACTGCGCAAGGCGCTGAGCGTGACCGGCGGCCCTGATCTCATCCGCACGGTTCGATCGTCCGGCTACATGCTCGATGGTTCCGGTCAGGAACGATCGCAGTACAACCCGGCTCGGCCGGGCCAAGGGACTGGCGACTAGGACAGCACCCCGGTTGACGAAAGGAACAGCTGTCATGGATCTGGTAATCCGAAATGGAGGTCTCATCACCGGCGACGGCAAGACGTTTCACAAGCGGGCTGCCGTATATGTCCAGAAGGGACGGATCATAGGTGTCGACGTCGCCGCAGGCGCTGAAATCGCGGCCGCGGCGCGAGAAACCATCGATGCGACCGGCGGCATCGTTATGCCAGGTCTCATCAATGCACATGCGCATGGATGTATTCGGGGGCCTTCCATGCCGAGCGGCTCGAAGCCATTTGCAGGCGAGGATGTTGCCTATTTCCGGAACCGTCATCTTCTTCAGGGAACAACGACCCTTTTGAACGTCTGCGGCCTTGCCATGGCCGACGAAATAGATGTCGACGACGCAGAACCTCATGCCATGGATATCCGCGTTTCCACGGCTCACACTCCGAAAAACATCGAGGCGGCGCTTGTGGTCGACGGAAAGGGACTTTCAGCACGACACCTGACCGCGACGACAGATGAGTTGTTGGCCTGCGGCGCGGTCGCCCTTGGCGAGGCAGGTGGTGGGCAGACACTGGGTGGTGGTGCGCAAGAGTACAGGTTCATCCCGCAAGCCTTCCTGCACGAGTTCGGGGTCGAAGTGACACCCGCAGCCGCGAGGCGCTTGAAGAACGCGGTTATTGGCCGCTATCTCGATCCGGCAGACGGCCTGTCGAATTTAAAACTGACCGACGAGTTGGAGTGTTGCGGTCTTTCCGGGCTCGCCGATGCGGATCGCGTTCGCGATATCATCACGCGATCGGTGATGCCTTCGGTTGCCCTCACGCTGGCCGGATTCGATGAAATCGCACGCGAAGCCAAGCGGTCAGGGTTTCCCGCGATCTTCCACAATGCGGCACCATCTGCGAAGCGTCTGATTGCCGCGGTCGAGAAGCACCCGAAAGCACGTCTCGTCGCCGGTCATAGCAATCACCCGAGCTTTCACCCGGAGGAGGCAGTCTCGATTGCCCAGAACCTGAGAGGGAAAGGGGCCATCATCGATATTTCGACACTGGATTGTATAGGGACGCGCTGGCGCAACGATCCATCCAACCTTGACGCACTGATCGATGCGGGCTGTGTCGATACGATTTCGACCGATTTTGCCGGCGGGCATTGGGATGGAATTCTTGAAGCCATCCAGCGTATGACCAGGAAGAAGCAATTGTCTGCGGCCGAAGCGGTGGCCCTAGCTTCCGGGAATGTCGCGCGTGTCTTCACTCAAATGGCCGGTGACCGCGGACTGATTGAAAAGGGCAAGCGCGCAGACCTGATCGTTGTCGACCACGTTAATCTGAGCCGGGTCAGGCATGTCGTGATCGCAGGCCGTATAGTCGTCAGGAATGGCCGGCTTATCTGACGGCGCCAGCCGGAGATGGCTCTCGCGTCGACTCCGACAGTGTTTGCCCGCGGCGGCAGTTGCGAGATGTCGGTGACGGATACGATCCGAATGACACAAAGGGCGGAGATCGAGGTTTCAGTCGATCAATCGCATCCTCAGACGCTGGAGGAGAGGGACCGCATCTCCTTTTTTCAGTGCCTCAAAAGCCTGCAGGACAGTATTTTGCGCCCTGGGAGAAAGCTTGCACCGCGTCGCTGCCGAAAACTTATCGATGAGATCCTCCCAGTCTAAGGGGCGCGCCTTGTCCCCGCGTGGCGAGGTCATCTTGGATGTGATCGATTTGCCATCGGTCATTCGCAGGCATACCTGCGCAAGGGTCTCACCCGGAAAACGGGCGTCGATCTCAGGACTGACCGAGAGACGAACCTTGCGGGCGAATTCGACGAGGTCCGGCCTGCCTAACTGCGCACTACCGACCGGCGCCAGCGCCGCAACTCCATCGACAACAGCAATCGCCATGCAATAAGGCAGACTGTATTGGATCTCCGTCAATGTACTGGGAGACAAGGTGTTTGAAAGTCGCAGAGCCCATTGAAAGGTCTGAACTTCAATTGATGCGATTTGTTCGGTCCTGATGTCCGCGACTTCCGAAAGCGCGGCAAAGGCATCAAGAGCGGGATGGATGTAGCGGCAGCAGGAATAGGGTTTGAAATAGACCCTCGAGATTTCAGCCGGATCAACCAAGTTCGCGATGATGCTCGGCCGGTCGAAGTGCGACGCATGATCGAGCAAATCCTGCGGCCCGGTAAATCCCCGCTCTGCGAGGCTCAATGCGGTCAGGCCCGTCACGACACTCCAGGGAATACCCTCCTTGACGTCGTTCCCGGTGAGGTTGGCATAGCCAGAGCTGCCGTTCGCCTCCTGATTTGGCGCGAGCACTCCGGCTACAGCGAGTGCGTGTGCGAGTGCCGGGGGATCGGTTCTGTAGAGGCGGCCGGCCGTGGCCGCGGCAGCATAGCCGGTCCAACGTCCCGATTGTCGGCTTTTGATCACCTGCGGGTTCTGCGCCACGGCGATGCGAATTCCGATCTCGTATCCGAGAGCGATTGCGGTCAGGAGATCATCGGCGGATGAACCAATCGCAGATGCCACGGAGAGTGCCACGGGTATCACAGCCGCACCAGGATGACCGCGCGCGGCGCGATGGCCGTCGTCGAAATCGAGCGCGGATGCTGACGCAGCGTTACAGACTGCCGCAGCAGTGACCCCGAGACATTCACCCGTAAACCAGACCGAAGCCCGGCCGCTTCCAAAATCGTGCCGGGCGACGGCGCGCGTTACACGGGCACTCGGAACATCGCAGCCGACGACGTAGGCGGTGACTGCATCCACAATACAGCAAGTGGCACTTAGCCTCAGATCGGGCGGCAGAGCATCGGAAGGATAATTCGCCAGATACTCTGCAAGGATCTCGGTGACATACATCCGCCCCCTCCGTGAAGCTTAGGCTGCCGAGCGTCAGTTCGTGCTAGATGAGTGGACGGATGACGCCGTGCCCCCATCTGGCGAGAACCAGGTTTCGTAAACATGAGCGGCGACGTAAAGATCCAGCATAGGCAACCCAACGCACGTGATGAGGATCGGGAATTCCGATCCGCCGCCCGCGTCACAGAAATCCTTTAAGTTCATGACACCGAGCGCTGGGCCAAGCTGCTCCAATGTTGATCCCTTGCGTGAGAAATAGAGCGCCAGGCTTTGCGAGTTTCGCCGCGACACCATCGAAACGTCATCGCAGAGCGCCAGTCCGGACCGAAGAACTTTTTGGATATGGCCGGATGGAGTCTCGTCTCCCCCAAGATGCAGAACAACCGCGTTTGGGCAAACCTCTGCGCTCTCAAACACCGGTGCGCTGGCATTGGTAGCGGTGATGACAAACCGGCAACCACGCAGCCTCTTATTATCCGCGACAGCCTCAAGCCGAATTCGAGGTGACTGTCTGTGTCTTTTAACGAGTTGGCGCGCGGAAGCGCCTGAACGGCTGCGCACGAATATCTTCGAGACGATGCCGGCTCCGAAATGATCGAGCACTCTGATGATCTGCTCGGCAATGGGGCCCGCTCCAAAGAGGAAAACAGAGAGTTCTTCTGTTTTGGGGAAGAAAAGTTCAAGCGCCATTGAGGCATAGGTTGCCGTTCTTGCGGCAGAGATATCGGTTCCGTCCATCACGCAAAGCGGGCGCAGCGTGAAGCTGTCTAGCAGCAGGATCGTCGACGTCGAACGCGGCTGACCCAGGCGACGGTTTATCGCATTGGCACCGACCACCTTCACGGCGGCGTATCTGCCACCGACGCTGGAGAGCGCAGAGAGCTTCCAGCCCAATCGCTCGCCTTGCAACGTATCGCGGTACGCTTCAAACTGGGGTTCGTTCCACAGGGCGGCTTCGGGAAAGGATAGGACAGATTTCAGCCCATGGGCCTGGCCCAAGCGGATGTCGGACCAAGCTGCCGTGGCGGCATCGTGGAGAGCGGATGCCTCGAGACGGACGCCGAGGCGCTTCATTTCCGCAAGTGAAATGTATCTGGGTGTGCTCTCCATCGCCGTTCTCCGTGGAATTGTCGACGCCATGCGACCGGGAGCAATTTCACATCTGGAACGGAGGGATTAAAGGAAAGGTTCGGATACATTTTTGTCGTCTTTAAATGAACGACTTTTGCCGCTGAGCCGAGAGCCGAACCCGATTTGGCGATTTCGCGCTGCGGGAAGGGAAGGGGAATTCGCGTCGTTCGGATCGTCACGAATGGATTCTTCGTCGACAAGATCCGCAACTTGCAGTCCCGCTATTTCCGACCGCCGCCGCCCGCCGGAGGCAAACGTGGTCAGAAGCAGCGCCCGGTCGCGCAGATCGACCAGGCGCTCGCCGGCGCAGGCCTGCAGCAGTAATGCGAGAATGTCGGCGGTGACGGCCTTCTTGCTTGCGCTGTCGCGGTCGGGCGCTGGCGCGCACGCAAGGCGCAAGGAGGATTTGAGCGAGGGGCCGTTGAAGGTACCGGTGAGCCCGCGCCAGCGGGTGAGGATTTGACCAACTGGTCAGACGTCGACGTACCGTATCAGGGGCATGGGGGCATTTCGCGCGAAGCAGGCGGTATCCCGCAAGCCGGACTCGCCTCTGCACGCTTGATGGGACCCCAAAGATGATGGCAACGAATTTCAGCAGCAAGCTTTCCGGCGCCGGTCTGGGGAGGGGGCTGCCGTTGGCAAGCTGACACCAGGCCTCGAGCGTAGCCGAGATTGGAGGCGAGTGCGCACAGCGTATTGTCGCCTATGCCTTCGCCAGCGAGATGTTTGAGCGTGGCGACGTCGTCGTCGGTGAGGAGCGCAGCGAGCTGGTCGCGCGGATCGAAGGGCGAGTTCTTCGGCGCGGCGGGGGATGACGTCAGAAGGAGCGGTTTTCGCCATTTTCGCAGCTCAGCGGCTGTGGCCTTGCCGGATTCTAGGCTGTCGGTTTTCCAGGATCACCGGTTCGCAATGTTTTTGACGATTTGGCACCGGCGAAGATCGGCGGACTCTACCAGGTTCGGCGGATTTTTCGTCACTTCAAATAAGTTGCTGTCGTCGGTCTGTAACGATCAACGGTCACCCTCCTGAACCGGAATTCCCTTCGCGCCCTGGTCAGGAACGAGGTCTTCGATGACCGCTGTTTGGCGTTGATACGGCAGTCACCGAGGCTCAAGCCTCTTGAAATCGAGTTCGGGCGTTCACCTGTGAGACGTGGCGACTGTGTCAATAATTGCGCAAGGATTGCTATTGTGGCATGCTGTGACGAATCCGGAGGTGTGGCATGAACGTTTCCATTGGTGACCGCTGGGAAGCTTTTGTATCTAACATCGTGAAGGACGGCCGTTACGGCTCCGCCAGCGAAGTGGTGCGCGAAGGCCTGCGTCTGGTCGAGGAACGCGAACAGAAGCTGAGGGCGCTGAGCAGCCTCCTCAACAAGTCGATTGCCGAGGGCGGTGAAGTGTCCGATGCTGATATTGACGCGGCGCTGGAGGCCAAAGCCGCACAGCTGACCAAGGAAGGCTTCTAAGCGTGCCGCAGCTTCGTATGCTGCCTTCGGCGCTCGCTGATCTGGTCAATATCCTCGAATACATCACCCGCCAAAGCGGCAGCTTGGTCGCGGGGCGCCGTTTTGTGGGGGAACTTCGGCAAAAGTGCCGCACACTTGCCGACCTCCCTGGCACACTCGGCCGATCGCGACCGGAATTGCGGGCCGATATCCGCAGTTCGGCGCATAAGGGATATGTCATCTTCTTCCGCTACGTCGATGACCGTTTTGAGGTAGTCAACATCATCGAGGGACACCGCGACATCGATGAGCTGTTTTCCTCGGCCGACATCGACGAGTGACATCCCGGCTGCCTGTCAGGGCTGTCCGTGCAACCGCGCTTTTCACGCAGACGCCGCGTTAGATTAAACTTCGCTCAGTGTAATCTCGGAGTACATACTCGCGTCCGCCAGCCACTGCTTCAAGGCCAACACCGGCCGGCCATGGGCGCCATCGTCTCTCGTGGTCGTCTTGGCGCGGCCGAGGCGGATCGACGGGTAGATGAGGAGGGGCGCACGAAGCCGCGACGCCTGGGCGGGAATAGGGATCGAAGCGGCCGCGGCAGCATTTGCAAATCACTTCGTCCGGAGCGTGCCCCAATTGCTTTGCACCTATCGCTCGTCGATCTGCGCCGAAGACGCTAGACCCGTGCATAAGCGAGTGACCGGGGAATGTAAGCCTTTTCTCAAGCTCGGCAGGGTCGCCACCCGCGACGGCGGCAATCGCCGATCGCTCGACTAAGTGCGCCACCTGCTGATCATTAAAAAAGATCCGGGCCGACGTCCTTGGCACTGCCGCCCTGACGGTCATCTCATCAGATTTGAAAAATATGCTACTGAGTAGCAAGGCTCAAGGGAGTTAAGCGGATGAGCGTGAAATCCTCGATTTCGCTGACGGACCAGCAGGATGCGTTTGCCCGTTCGCTGGTGGAGAGCGGCCGGTATCCCAGCATGAGTTCCGTTCTTCAACATGGCCTGGAACTGCTACGCCAAAAGACCGAATCTGAGGCCGTCGAAACCGCAGCGCTCCGCGAATTGGTCCAGCAGCGATTGAACGGGCCAATGATTTCTGCGACGGAAATAGAAAGCCGCGTCGCGGCAATGATCGAGCGGAAGCGACGGGTTGTTCGTGTGGACTCTTGAATATTCTGAGGATGCCGAACGCGATTTCGAGCTGATCTTCGATCATCTGTTCGACGCCTATGTCGAACTTGGGGATGCGCCTGACAGGCGGTGGAGCGTACTGCTAAACGGATCCGCAAATTGCATGTCGAGGTCGATCGTCTCGTCGATACGCCCTATATCGGGATGCGCCCCGATATTCATCCCGGGATTCGGCTTCTACGGCGGGACAAGGCGGCTATTTGGTTTCTACCGGTGGAACATAGCCGCGCAATCGTTGTCGCGGCAATTTTCTACGGCGCGCAGGACCACATCAGAATATGCTCGCACGTATGCTGGCGGGGTAAGATTCTTACAGCCCCGAGGCCCTCGTCAGATTGACCCTAAATCGGTCGCGTCGGCGGTGGTAGCTGCGGTTCTGCACGTGGCGCTCGTCGACTTCGGCCGAGGAGGGCAAGCCGGCGCGCAGCGAATGACTGGAGAATTTGGCTGCCCGCACGCCTTCGCTGAGGTCGCTATGCAGGCCAGGGGGAAGGACCGTGGGGACTCCAGTCCCCAAGGTGTTGATTGCGGTTGCAGGCTTAGCTTGCGAACAAAATGCGTCATGTCGGTATATGCCGGTATCAGCTGACCAATACGCGAAGGAGCGTCCGGAGCGATCCCGCCTTATCCAGCGCGTACACGTTATCAATCGCTTCGCAAGCACCGCTGTCTCCCACGACCGGGCTCGCAAGTCGC
>NZ_JAEPRP010000089.1:0-13801 GCF_016652895.1 Ensifer sp. SSB1 | reverse complement strand
CGCAAGAACTTACCCTCGAGAGCCGATTTCGGCATGGGGTTACTTGCCTCTCCCTCCGCAACGTCCACGTGCCTTTCGAAACTTTGCCCGTCGCGCAACTGTAACCAAGCGCTTGCGGCGTGAGCGCCTCGATGCGAGGCGTGGCTGGTATGTGGCCTGAGCTCGATACTGTCTTGAAACCGCCCGGCGATCTCGTCATGAAGCCAATCATCCACGAACCAGTCGGGACCGGGCTCGACGCCGAATACGGCCATGGCTATGGCGTGCGGTGCGCTGAACTGTGCTGCCCACATGTCCCGTGGACGCACTTTGCTAAATGGCGGTTCGCACACGATCGGAGGCGCGGTCACGACCAGCTTGGCATGCAAGCCGTCGGCGGGATCAATGCCGGCCATCCGGACGACGTCGCGGCTGACCTGGACACTGCTTTGGATGAGCCGGCAGCAACTGAATGGCTTGAAGCCAACCCGGAGAATTTCGTAGGAGGCCCCCAAACCTTTGGTCAATTTATCGAAACGGCACTCGTCGGCGCCCGCCATCCGCCAGAAACCCGTCTCACCCTCGAAGACATCCAAAGGCCCCTCGTAGCCGGCAGCGGCAAGGCGCGCGGCCAAGACGCCCATTTGCGCGGCCATGCCGAAGTTGTTCTTCGCCATCGAAGGCGTGCCTCCGTAGACGGTCTTCATGACGGACGCCACTGGCGCATTCGCAGCAGCGATCGCGATCGCATGCGCCGCTCGTCCGGCGTCGAGACGCATGAGTCTCGCGGCCGCGGCTGCTGCACCGAATATCTGCCAAGTCCCATGGCCGTGAATGGCCTTTCTGGGCTGGACGTGAGCAAGTGAGATGCCAACGCGGCAACTCACCTCATAGCCGATGATCACGGCCTCAAGGAATTCTGTGCCTGAAGACTTCATGTGCTCAGCGACCGATAAGGCTGCCGCAATCACCGTGGCTCCGGGATGGCCCTTCTCGTAGATGTCGTCGAAGTCGAGCGCATTGATCAAAGCTGCCTTGACGAAGGCGGCAGCCGCCGGTTCGGCACAGCCACTGCCAGGTCCGCCGGAGGAGGGTGCGACCTTGTCCGTCCGCAGTACCTCCAGCATGCCAGCCATCGGCAGCTTATGCCCGCCAAACAGGCAGCCAAGGGAGTCCAGGAGGCAGAGCTTGCCCTTGTCGATGACGTCGCCTGGAACACGAGTGAGTGCTTCCTCGGCGATATAGCTGCCGAGCGTTTGCGTGATGAAAGCGGTCATATCTGGTGTCCGATTACCCGATGATGGCGATTGGCGATCCATTTTCAGGGGAGCGTTGTCTACGTGCTACTACAGCGTAAACTCATAAAATTTCTTGGCATTTATCGGCCGCCGTGATTCAAGGCTTCGAAATAAGGAAGCATTTGATGACGCGTCGTCGCTACGAACTGACTGACCACGAATGGTCGATCATATCGCCGTTGTTGCCCAACAAGCCACGCGGCGTTGCCCGCGTTGATGATCGGCGGGTACTGAATGGCATCCTCTGGCGGTTTCGAACGGGCTCGCCTTGGGCGGAAGTTCCGGAACGCTATGGCCCGCCGACGACCTGTTACAACCGCTTCGTCCGCTGGCGCAAAGCCGGGGTATGGGATCGGCTTCTTGAAGCGGTGTCCAAGGCCTACGATGGCGACATCGTCATGATCGACTCGACCTGTGTCCGCGTTCACCAGCACGCGGCCACGGGAAAAAAAGGGATGGAGACGATGGTGGCATGGGACGTTCCCGCGGCGGGCTTACGAGCAAAATCCACGCGCTCGTCGATGCCGAAGGTCGCCCGGTCAATCTGCGTCTGACTGGTGGACAGATCGCCGATTGTGCCGAAGCCGACGCGCTGACGGAGGAGCTTGGCGAGGGGGACATCCTGCTGGCCGACAAGGGTTATGACACGAATGCCATTCGGGCCAAGGCCGCCGAGCGAAAGGCCTGGGCCAACATCCCGCCGAAGAGTAATCGCAAGGGCTCCTTCGTGTTTTCGCGCTGGGTCTATCGGCAACGCAATCTCGTGGAACGGTTCTTCAACAGGATCAAGCAGTTCCGAGGCATCGCAACCCGATATGACAAGCGCCCGGAAAACTACCTCGCCGCCGTAAAGCTCGTCGCAACAAGAATATGGTGCCAAAGTTTATGAGTCGACGCCGTAGAAGAAATTGGTGCCCCGAAGGTCTGCACCGGCGAACTGCAGGAGGAATTGCAACGCTCGCTGCGGCTGCAACCTCGGTTGACGCGTGCCTGATCAACAAACGAAACCTTGTGCGACGCGGCGGGAATGAGCTTGCGAACTGCTGCCACACGGTCGAGATCGAGGTGTGCGGAAACCACGCCGACCTGATCGACGGCGCGGGCTATGACCTGTCCCCAGGGGTCGCAGACGAGAGAGTTGCCGTAGGTGAAACGGCGATCTCCGTCCGCTGCCGTGTAGCCTCCCCACTGACCACAGGCGACGAAATAGACCTGGTGCTCGATCGCGCGTGCACGGCAGAGCACTTCCCAGTGGTCCTTTCCCGTCTGTAACGTGAAGGCCGCGGGCAGAATGACCACATCGACGCCGGCGTCTGCAAGCGCATCAAAGAGCCGGGGGAAGCGAAGGTCGTAGCAGATCGCACAGCCGATCCTGAAACCGCCGGATTCGTAGACGAACAGGCTTTCTCCAGGCGCAACGGTGGCGGATTCTCGATACATCTTGCCATCTGGCGCCTCGATGTCGAACAGGTGAACTTTGCGGTAGCGGCCGACCTCGTTACCTTCTGGATCAAAGACGACCGTTGTGTTGTAGATCTTCGAACTTCCATCGACCCTTTCGAGCAAGCTGCCGCCGTGGATCCAGACCTTTTGCCGGGCGGCGAACGCCTGCAACATGCGATAGGCGTCGCCGCCCGGCATATGATCAGCCGCCGCCAGTTTCTCCGCCACCGTGCCGCCGGACCAGTCGAAATGTTCCGGGAGAACGATGAGATCCGGTGTATCGCGTGCGATTGCCTGCAGCATCAGGTTCTCGGCCGCGCGCAAATTGCTGTCGCGGTCGAGCTGGGAGTTCATCTGGACGAGGGAAATCTTCATTATACGATCCGATCCAGTTCGAAGATGGAATGGCCGGCCTCAAGGTAGGGCCGGAGCTTAAGGGAGCGCTGTTGGCGCTCGAGGGCGACGTCGGCGATGCGACGCATATCGGAGGGATCGGCAACGAAGACACCCTCCGTATCTGCCAGGACCGCATGCCCAGGCAGCACGGCCGCCCCGCCGCAGGCGATCGGGACATTGATCGCGCCACCGATCTGGTGCCGGCGGCTGGTCGTCTTGGACGAGACTCCGCGACACCAGACCGGGAACCGGCTGGCGCGGATCTCCTCGATGTCGGTGCAAGGACCATCGACGATAATGGCGACGGCGCCACGCGCTCGGGCTGCAGCAACGACACCGCCGCCGACGCAGGCAACGTCGTCCCGGTCGACCCGGGAGATGACGAGAACATCTCCCGGGCGGAGCAGATCGATTGCCGTATAGATGACGGCTCCATCGCGGCCTGGCGCGGCGACCGTGACTGCCGTTCCAATTGCCTTGACCGGAAAGACTGGCGCAATTCCTGCCCCAACAAATCCAAGATATTCGAAGTGGCCGATGGTTGCGGTTTCGACTCCCTCGAGCAGGGTTCGCAGTGCGTCCGGGATCGCTTCCGGCTGTTTTTCAATCTTGTAAGGCTGGGACATCGATGAGACTCCGATCTGCCCTGTGGTTCACAAATCAGACCGGGCGCTCACCGGATGTCGTCGTCCGATGCATAATCCGGATCGTGTTCGGGTCGAATGAATCGCGCCGGTGCATCGTGCAACGGTTATCCCACATCACGATGTCGCCCACGCTCCATTTCTGGACGAAGACTTCAGGCGTGTTGGTGGTGTGCTCCCAAAGCCTTGAGATCAGGTCGTTGCTTTCATCGAGCGGCATGCCGACGACCCACGCCCAGTCCGACGTCCCACCAAGATAAAGCGCTTTGCGGCCCGTCTCGCCGTGGGTTCTGACCAGCGGATGAACGACGCCGCTCCATTCGCGAAAATCCGCGCTCGTCGGTTCGCCTTTCCCGAGGCGCAACTTGCCCGTCTTGTCGTAGACGTTCTGGAAGAAGATCTGCCGCCCCTCAACAGCCCTGCGCAGCTCCTCGGGGAGCGTTTCGAAAGCCTGGTAGGTCGACAGAAAATACGTGTCGCCGCCGGAAGGGGGAACCTCGATCGCCCTGAGGATGGCGCCGGCAGGCGGGCGCTCGTAGAACCATGTGTCCGTGTGCCACGTCGCTTCGCTGTTGCCGAGCGCGCCGCTCGGCTTGCCGTCCTTCATCACATTGCTGATCACCAGGATTTCGCGATGGTTCGGGTGTCCGCCTTCCTGCAATTGCTTGGGATGGATGACGAAATCCCCGAAGTGACGGGAAAAGTCGACCTGCTGCTGGTCTGTGATATCGGTCGCCCGAAAGCGAATGACGCCATACTGCAGCCAGTAGGATCGAACCGCCGCAATGTCCGCGTCGTTGTAGTCGGAGAAATCGAACCCGACGATATCTGCGTAGACGTTGCAGTCATTCTGGATTGCCGAAACTCTTGTTTTCATGTGTGTCTTTCGCCTCCGTGTGGGAAGATCCCGGGCTCGGGATCACATAGAGCTTAGCGGAGTGATAAATCGACATTCCAATATCAATTCTTTCGCATTGATAACGAAAAGCAATGAATATCACTATTGCTCCAGTAGTTGGACAGCGGAATGGGCGATGGCGAGGTCTACGCGGCAGCCGGCCGAGAGCTTCTCGATGCGGGTCGAGCGGATCATGGACTTCAAGGTGATCCCGCCATCGACGAGCATCCAGGCCTCGAGATAGGCACCCAGATTGACGACCTTTTGGATGGTGCCTGTCAGGCGGTTTACAGGTTCGTCGAGGGCCCCTGCCGCATCTGCGAGCCTGACGGCCTCCGGTCTGATACAGCAGAAGCGCACATTGTCAGGAGCGACGTCGTCTCCCCGCGTGGCTGTGAGCACCGCCTTTCCTGCGCCGAGGGATACCTTCAGGTTCCGATCGCTCCCGTTCTCTGCGGATGCCGGGAGAATATTGGACTTGCCGATGAAGTCCGCAACGAACGAGGTCCTCGGGCGGGCGTAGATATCCGCAGGCGCTCCTTCCTGCGCGACCACTCCGCCCTGCATGACGATAATCCGGTCGGACATGGCCATCGCCTCTTCCTGGTCATGTGTGACATAGATGAAGGTCATGCCGAGATCTTCCTGGATCTCTTTCAGTTCGACGCGCATCGCTTCCCGGAGCTTAAGGTCAAGGTTTGAGAGCGGTTCATCGAGAAGCAGCACCGACGGTGAGGGCGCAATCGCCCGAGCGACCGCGACCCGTTGCTGTTGCCCCCCCGAAAGTTCCTTCGGATACCGATCCTCAAAGCCCTCGAGATGGACACTTTTCAAGGTTCGTGAGACACCGTCGGCGATTTCCTCGCGGGGCCGGCCCTGCATCTTTAGGCCGAAGCCGACATTCTGGGCGACCGTCATATGCGGGAAGAGTGCGTAGTTCTGGAAGACCAGTCCGATTTTCCGGGCTTCGGGCGGGACGCCTTCCTGATCGCGGCCACGAATTCGGATCTGCCCGCTCGAGGGCGCTTCAAATCCGGCGATCATGTTCAGGGTCGTCGTCTTGCCACATCCGGACGGACCAAGAATGCTGACGAATTTTCCCTTCGGGATGGCAAGGCTGATATCGTCGACGATGCGGTTTGCACCGAAGTGCTTGCTGACGGAAAGGAGTTCAATATCGATGGTGGTCATTTGCTACCCCCGTGGAACTGGGCGGAGAAGCCGCCGATCTTTTCGAAAAGGATGATTACGCCAAGGATGAAGAGGAGTGACGCGACATTCACTGCCGCAAGCACCGGATCGAGGCTGTATTCGAGATGGTTGATGACGGTAATCGGAAGTGTCGTCTGACCGGGTCTGACCAGGAAGACGGAGAGCGGAATGTTGTTGAAGGAAATGATGAAGGCGAAGGTCATCCCCGAGAAGAGGCCGGAGCGGATCAGTGGCAACAGCACGTATCGGATCCTCTGCGTGATACTGGCGCCCAGTATGCGTGCCGCGCGGTCCAGCCGCTTGTCGAAACCGAACATCGCGGTGGCCGCCATGCGCACGACGTAGGGCAACGTCAGGATGATGTGAGCCATGACAAGGCCGGGCGTCCCCAGCATGTCGTAAAGTCCAATCGAGGACAGGAACAGGACGACCGCCACGCCCTTGACGATTTGTGGGACCGACATGGGCGACAAGAGGAACGCCATGATGGCGGTGTGCCCCGGACATTTTGCGTAGGCGACGCTGTAGGCTCCAAGGACGCCGAGCAGTCCGCTTGCGAGTGACACGATGACGGCAAGTTCGACGCTGAGTAGAAACGGATCGAGCCAACGGCTGTCCCAGAGCGCAGCGTACCATTGCAAGGTCCATTCGCTTGGCAGGAACGTCACGGCCGAAGTTGGACTGAAAGAGGCCGCGACGACGACCACCAGCGGAAGGGTGATGAAGGCAAGAATGGCGGCAAGCGCCGTCCTGAACAGATATGTGAGCAGTCGGTTCATTGGAGCCTCCCGACATTAAAGGTGAAGTTTCTGGTGGAGGCGCGACTCCAGCCTGGATCCGATGAAGCCGGCGGCCAGCATCAGGATGAGCAGAACGTTCGCCATCACCGCCGCGAAGGGCCAGTCGAGATAGAACAGCACCTGCTCGTAGACCATTGTGGCCATGACTTTGAAGCCGGCGCCGCCAAGGAGGGCCGGGGTTGCATATGCGCTTGCGGCCATGGTGAAGCCAATCAAGAAAGAGCTTACGATTCCCGGCACGGAGAGCGGCAGGATGATGTGCCGGATAACAGCAAGACGTGACGCGCCAAGAATTTGCGCAGATTTTTCCAGATTGGGGTTGATACCCTGGAGGCTCGTCAGAAGCGACAGCACGCCAAACGGCAGGATGACGTGAGTAAGCCCAACCACGACGCCGAAAAGGTTCTTCGACAAGGGCAAGGGTTCCGTGATCAATCCGGTCCATATCAGCGCGGAATTGATGAAGCCGCGATCTTCGAGAATGATGAGCCAGCCATAGGTGCGAAGCACGACCCCCGCCAATTCCGGCGCAATGGCAAGCGCGAAGATGACCGTTCGCCAGCGCGATGTGGAGCGTGCCAGATAGTAGGCGAGGGGATAGGCTAGGACGGTTACACAGACCGCAACGAGGCCCGACATCACGACGGTGCGGGTGAGGCCAGCAAGGACCAGGTCGTTGCTGAAGAAGCGGCTATAGCTCGCAAGTGTCGGGCTGCCCTCCGTTTGACTTTGAAAGCTGATCCCGATCATCATGCCCATCGGTATCGCGAAGAAGAGCACCAGGACGAGCGATGGGGCTATGAGCGGCAGAAGTCCCTTGACAGGGAACACAGCGCGCAGCGGCTTTGTCGGAGTGGAGCAAATTATGACGGCCATGATCTACCTCACTTGGCCGCCGCGACGACATCACGTTCCCATCGTTCGCCCCAGGCGGAGAGCCGTGTCGCGACCGCAGCGAGATCGGGCAATAGAAGGGCCTTCAGATCCACCTCGGTGGTGATCTGCTTGGCACGGATATCGGCGGGCACCTCGATGTCGATCCTACCGCTGCCGACCTTGTAGCCGGTGACCCATGCCTCCTGGCTGGATTTCTCGAGAAAGAAGTTGACGAACTTGAGAGCGGCGTCTCGGTTCGCCGCGTGCTTCGGCACGTTCAGGGTCGCGACCAAGGGGATCGAGCCTTCCTTCGGCAGAACATAGTCGACCGGCAAACCGCTATCGACGAGCAGCTGCGCGCGCCCGTTCCAGAAGGGCATCGCCCAGACGTCGCCCCCTTTGAGGTACGTTTCCATGACCGAGGATGATTGCTCAAAGCCGATCGACTGCCTGGCGAGCTTGGCCATGGCGGCAAAGCCGGGATCGACGTTCTCGAGCAGATCTCCACCATGGGCGACCGAGAAGATCTCCATCAGGTAGGCGGCCATCACGTTTTGGAATGTCGGCAGGATGATCTTGCCCTTGAGGCCATCATCCAAGAGCGCGTTCCAGGAATTCGGACGCTCTGCCAGCTTGTCCGTCCGGTAAAGAAGCGAGAGATACTGCACTTCGTGAACCGCGCCGCAGGGACCAGCAACGCCGGCAATCACCGATGACAGATGCTCAAGATTGGGAACCTCCTCTGGTGAGAATTCCTCAAGCAGGCCCTCCTTGCACCCTTCGAGCGATTGGGAAGCGGTCATTACGACGACATCGAAGCCAGGGCGGCCGTTGGTGGCCTTGATCTTGGCGTAATCCTGGGAGGCCGAACCGACGGCGTCGTAGATTACCTTGATCCCGAACCTGGCCTCGAAAGGCTCAATGATCCGCTCCCGAATGATGGTTTCGTACGGCCCGCCATAGCTGTTGACGATGAGCGTTTCGGCGTGGCCGTTCGCAGCCAAACCCATTGATACGATCGCGGGCGCGCACAGCGCAGTGTACCTCATGACGATCCCCTTTGTTGGTGTTGTCGGTTCGGTGACATTGCGCCCGCCAGTCTTGCGATCTCCAATATTGATTTGCCGGCATTGATACGGAAATCATATCAATCGTGTTGCATTCGCTGAGCTGGCGGACGGCTTGCATCGGATTCGGTCTTGAGTGCCTCAAGCTCTATGAATCCGAGCGTTGCGCGCTGCCACAGGCAGCCGCTCCGTCACCCCGGCTGGCAGATTTCGTTGATCAGGCGTGGATCGGATTTCAGCGATTTGAAGATATGAAGCCAGAACCGGTAATGGCTTTCGCGATTGAGGTCCCTGGCCTCGAATGCGCGCTTGGCCGCAGCGGTCACGGCGTCGCAGCCGTAAAACTCCATTGCAAGTTCCACAGCCGCCGCGACCGCGACGTCATGTTGCGCATCCGCCTCGTTTGACGGTTCCAGTACATTCTTCAATGGCTTCGACATGGCGACTCTCCTTTGAGAGTCCGGCGGGGAAATGTGGCCGGACGGTCTCACAGCGAAGATCGCGTCGTCCGGAAACACATGGGTGCCACTCATATCGAGTAGGTTAAATCTTAACTCATTTCCCGCTTTAGATGAAGCCAATTCTTCTCCGACATCGTTGTTCGACTTCTTGGACGCCTTGTGGGGCCAACACGGAAGGAATCCTGGCGGAGCTACTTTGACCGCTCGCCTGACGAACTATTCGTAACTCACGATTGCCGTGGCACGATGTGGCGGCGGTTGATGGTCGCGGGGCGGCCCTTGATGGACAGGGCTGTATCGCGCTTTTCGCGTTCGGCCACGACCTTGCCCTTCGCCACGACACAAAGCCGTTCGGCGCGCAGGCGCACCGCCTCGATGGGGTTGCCCGCATCGAGCACGACAAGACTTGCGGATTTGCCTACGGCTAGGCCGAGATGATCAAGTCCCATGATCTCGGCATTGATCTTGGTGACCATGTCGAAGCAGGTGCGCATGTCTGCGGGCGAGGACATCTGGGCGACGTGCAATCCCATGAAGGCGACGTCGAGCATATCGGCTGTACCGAGGGAATACCAGGGATCGAGCACGCAATCCTGACCCCAGCCGGTGCGGATGCCGGCCTTTAGCATCTCCGGCACTCGCGTGAGGCCACGGCGTTTAGGGTAGGTGTCGTGGCGTCCTTGCAGCATGATGTTTATGAGTGGATTGGGGATCACTGAGATGTCGGCTTCCGCAATCAGCGGCAGCAGCTTCGAGACATAGTAGTTATCCATCGAATGCATCGAGGTAAGGTGCGAGGCAGCCACCCGGCCTTGCAGGCCGAGCCTCTGGGTCTCATAGGCAAGCTGCTCGATATGGCGCGACAACGGGTCGTCGGTCTCGTCACAGTGCAAGTCGACCATCAAGCCGCGCTTGACCGCGATCTCGCAAAGTTCGGTAACGGAACGCGTGCCGTCGGACATGGTCCGCTCGAAATGCGGAATACCACCAACGATATCGACGCCCATGTCGAGGGCGCGGATGGTGTTTTCGCGCGCATTCGGCGAGCGATAGAACCCGTCCTGCGGGAAGGCGACAAGCTGGAGGTCGATGTAGGGCGCGATCTCCTTCTTGACCTCTAGCAGCGCTTCCACCGCAAGAAGGCGGTCGTCGCAGGTATCGACATGCGTGCGGATGGCGAGGAGGCCCATCGAGACCGCCCAGTCGCAATAAGCCAACGCCCGCTCCTTGACGGCTTCATGGGTCAGGAGCGGCTTGAGTTCGCCCCACAGCGCGATGCCTTCGAGCAGCGTACCCGAGGCATTGATACGTGGCAGGCCGTAGGACAGCGTTGCATCCATATGGAAATGGGGATCGACAAAGGGCTGACTGACGAGGTCGCCCGAGGCATCGATGACACGACCAGCCTGCGCGTCGATGCGTGGGTCGATCGCGGCGATTCTATCTCCCTTGATGCCGATGTCGGCGACGTTTCCATCGGGCAGCGTGCCCCCTTTTATGATCAGGTCGAAGCTCATCTTTCGCCTTTCTGGTACGGGATCATCAAAGCTCTGGGATATGCAGCACGACGTGCGACCAGGATCAGCGCCAAGATCGACAGCGCATAGGGCATCATCAGGAAAACCTGATAGGGCACGATGCCGCCGGATATCTGCTGCAGACGAACCTGATAGGCATCGAAGGCTGCGAAGAGGATGGCGCCGATCAGCGCCTTACCTGGCCGCCAGGAGCCGAAGACGACCAGTGCGATACAAATCCAACCGCGTCCATTGATCATCTGGAAGAAGAACGAGTTGAAAGCCGAGGTGGTGAGAAAGGCGCCGCCGACCGCCATCAGCGCGCTACCAACGACGACGGCGCCCATGCGAATGCCAGTGACCGAAATGCCCTGCGCTTCGACCGCTGACGGATTTTCGCCTGCGGCACGAACGGCGAGACCGATGGGCGTGCGATAGAGGATCCAGGCAACGGCGGCGACCGACATGAATGCGAGATAGGTCAGTGGTGTCTGAGTAAACAGTGCCTCGCCAACGACCGGAATGCTGGACAAGCCCGGGATCGGCAGGGGCTGGAACGGCTCGATTTTGGGCGGCGACGTCACCTCGGGCAGCGCAAGACGATAGATGAAGTAAGTAAGACTCGTGGCAAGCAGCGTAACACCGATGCCGACCACGTGTTGCGACAGGCCGAGTGGTACCGTGAGCGTGGCATGCAGCAGGCCGAACATGGCGCCGAAAAGGGCAGCGACCAGCAAGCCGGCCCAAAGATCGCCGCCAGAATATACGGTAAACCAGCCGGCGAAAGCGCCTGCCGTCATGATCCCCTCGATGCCGAGGTTAAGGACGCCGGCGCGCTCGCAGATCAACTCGCCCATGGTCGCGAAGATCAGCGGGGATGCTATGCGGATTGCGGCAACCCAAAAAGAGGCGGTGAAGAGGATTTCGAGCGCGTCCATGTCACCTCCACCTGATCCGGAATCGCGTCAGAAGGATCGCGACAACCATGGTCAGTAGCGAGGTCGCGACCATGACGTCGGCTATGTAACTCGGCACCTTGGCCGCTCGGCTCATGGCATCGGCGCCGACGAAGATGCCGGCGACGAAGATGGCCGAGGCGATGACACCGAGCGGATTCAGCATGGCCAGCATGGCGACGACGATGCCGGTGTAGCCGTAGCCCGGCGACAGGTCGAGCGTCAGGTTGCCCTTGAGCCCAGAGACTTCGGAAAAACCCGCAAGAGCGGCCAATCCCCCCGAAAGCAACGCCGTCTTCATCAGAGTGCGGTCGACCAGAATGCCAACAAAACGAGCGCCCTCGGGATTGAGGCCGACGGCGCGCATCTCGTAGCCGAGAACCGTCTTTTTCATAACGACCCAAATGAGGACGGCCGAAACGAGGGCGATGACGAAGCCATAGTGCAGGCGCTTGCCCTGGATAAGGCGCGGCAGTTGTGCTTCGGCTATGACCTTCTGCGATTGCGGCCAGCCGAGCCCCATCGGATCCTTGAGTATACCTTCGAGTAGCATGGATACGAACAGCAGGACGATGAAGTTGAGCAGCAACGTGGTGACCACCTCGTCGACGCCGAAACGCGTCTTCAGCACGGCTGGGCCGAGCAGAAGCAACGCGCCTGCGGCCATGACGGCGACCATGATTACCGGGATGAGAACGACCGAAGGCAGGGGTAGTGCGCCGGTTCCCAGCGCTACGGTGACGACGCCACCGATGTAGAGTTGGGCTTCTGCGCCAATGTTCCAGAGCTTTGCCCGAAAGGCGACGGCGATCGCCAAACCCGTGAAGATGAGTGGCGTCGCCCGGGTCAAGGTCTCCAAGAAGGCGAACTGTGAGCCGGCCGCCCCCTTCGCCACAAGATAGAAGACGGACAGTGGGGAAGCGCCGGCGGCGAGAACCAGTATCGACGTCAGCACCAGCGTGGTGCCTATGGCCGCCAGCGGAAACAGCAAGGTGATCGCCAAGGACGGCGCGGGTTTCGGTTCAAGCCGCATGATCACCGCGCTCCCCGCTGTGGCCTGCCATCAGTTCCCCCAGTTCCCGAATGCTGCGTTCGCCCCTTGCAGAGGGCGTGGAAAGGCGCCCCTTGAACATAACGAAGATGCGGTCGGACAATGCCAGGACTTCCTCGAGGTCTTCCGAAATGAGCAATATCGCGGCACCCCGATCTCGCGCTGAGAGCAGCATGCGGTGAACGTAGGCGACGGCGCCGACATCGAGGCCGCGTGTTGGCTGACTTGCCAGGATGACCGCCGGGTCGCCATCAAGGGCGCGGCCGAGGATGAGCTTCTGCATGTTGCCGCCTGAGAGTAGGCGTATGCGTGCTTCGGGCGAAGGGCATTTGACGTCGTAGTCGGCAATGAGTTTCTCGGCAAAGCGTCCGGCGGCCTTCCAGTTCAGGAAGCCCATGTGGCTGAACCGAGGGCTTCGGTAGCGTTCGGCGATGACATTCTCCGTCACGCTCATGTCGCCGATGCTGCCGACGGCGTGGCGGTCTTCCGGTACGCGGGCCACGCCATGGGCGAGCGCCGCGCGTGGCGACCAGTCGGAGACTTGCTGCCCTGCGATGGAAATGCTGCCGCCGGTTGGGCGCCGTATGCCGGCGATGAGGGCAGCAAGGACAGCCTGACCGTTACCGGCAACACCGGCAACGCCGGTGATTTCTCCGGCTGTAAGCGTGAGCGACACTTGGTCGAGCTCCGCGCCATTGTACGGCGTTGCGGAGACCTGTTCGAGTGCCAGCAGCGGTGCTCCCAGTCTCAGCGGGCTGACCTTCGCTGGCTTGACCTCCTGGCCTACCATGAGAGCTGCCAGTTCTTTGCGATCGGTCGTACCTGTTTCGCGCTCGCCGACGAGCTGGCCGGAACGCAGAACCAACACGCGATCGCTGACAGCCATGACTTCATTTAATTTGTGAGAGATAAAGATTATCGACAGGCCCTTGGCGACGAGCAGCTTCAGCGTCCGGAACAGTACCTCAGTCTCGGCGGGGGTTAAAACGGCCGTCGGTTCGTCCAGGATCAGGATGCGGCCCTCGCGATAAAGGGCCTTCAGGATCTCGACGCGCTGACGTTCGCCGACCGAAAGGCTGGATATGGTAGCCGCGGGATCAACGGCGAGGCCAAAATCAGCGGACAATTGCGCGATGCGACGTCGCGCTGCGGCCCGGTCAAGCCGCAGGCGCCAAAGGCTCTGCGTACCAAGCGCGATGTTTT
>NZ_JAEPRP010000088.1:0-28902 GCF_016652895.1 Ensifer sp. SSB1 | reverse complement strand
TCGGAAGACCTCTCGAAGGGTAGATCAGGCCAGAATGGCATCGCGAATACGGCAGTTTCAAGCGCCAGGACGCCGCACTATTCGCAGCGCATCGTGTCTTCCCAGTGGCGTCGGCAATAGGAGACATATTTCTCGTTGCCGCCGACTTCGACCTGGGCACCCTCGCGCACAACCTTGCCTTGGCCATCGAGGCGCACCACCATGGTCGCCTTGCGGCCGCAATGGCAGATGGTACGCACCTCGCGCAATTCGTCGGCGAGCGCAAGCAGCGCCATCGAGCCCGGAAACAGCTTGCCCTGGAAATCTGTGCGTAGACCATAAGCCATGACGGGAATGCCGATCCGGTCGGCGACGCGGGCGAGCTGCCAGACCTGCGTCTCGTTGAGGAACTGCGCCTCGTCGACGAAGACGCAGGCGATCTCGCCCTTGCCATCGCCATGGAGCGTCTCGATCAGCGTGAAGAGATCGTCGTCGCCGTGAAAGGGGATGGCATCCGCGCCAAGACCGATGCGCGAGGAGATGCGTCCAACCCCTCCCCGATCGTCATGCGCGGCGATCAGCATCACCACACGCATGCCGCGCTCCTGATAGTTGTAGGAGGCCTGCAACAGCATCGTGCTCTTGCCCGCATTCATCGTCGCATACCTGAAATAGAGTTTGGCCATCTTCACCGCGTCCGGTTTCCGTCTTCCGGGTAATGACGAGGCTTGTCCCGGAAGGCCAGAGCGTGTTTGCAGCACCCACAGTTTTTCGCCGGACTAGACCATTTCGTGGACATTGCGACATTCAGCGTCGCATCGTGCACCCCGTTAGCATATTGACGCAATACACTTCCTTCGACATCAAAGCGCTTGAATTCGCTATCCAATGGTGTTTGGCTAAAACAATAATAGAGGTAGGGGAACGACAACGATGAAAAAACGACTCTCTCTCAAACTGATGCTGGCAGGCGCCGTTTCGGTCGTCGCCCTCACCGCTCAGCAGGCTGCAGCTGCCGAGCCGGAAAGCTGTGGTACCGTCCGATTCTCCGACGTCGGATGGACGGATATCACTGCAACCACCGCGACCGTCTCCACCGTTCTCAAGGGCCTCGGCTACGAGACGGACATCAAGGTTCTCTCGGTTCCGGTCACCTACACGTCGCTCAAGAACAAGGACATCGACGTCTTCCTCGGCAACTGGATGCCGACCCAGGAAAACGACGTTCGCCCCTATCTCGACGACAAGTCGGTCGAATCCTTCGGCCCGAACCTGGTCGGTGCTAAGTACACGCTGGCGACCAATGCCAAGGGCGCCGAGCTTGGCATCAAGGACTTCAAGGATATCGCCGCCAAGAAGACCGAACTCGACAGCAAGATCTATGGGATCGAGCCGGGCAATGACGGCAACCGTCTGATCATCGACATGGTCGACAAGGACACGTTTAGCCTCAAGGGCTTCGAGGTGGTCGAATCGTCCGAGCAGGGCATGCTGGCGCAGGTCGCCCGCGCCGAAAAGGATGGTTCGCCGATCGTCTTCCTCGGATGGGAACCGCATCCGATGAACGCCAACTTCAAGCTGACCTATCTTTCGGGCGGCGACGACATCTTCGGCGCCAACTTCGGCGGCGCGGAAGTCTTCACCAACGTTCGCGCCGGCTACACCACCGAGTGCCCGAACGTCGGCAAGCTGCTCACCAATCTGAAGTTCTCGCTCCAGATGGAAAACGAAATCATGGGCAAGATCCTGAACGATGGCAAGGAGCCGGACAAGGCTGCCGAAGAATGGCTGAAGGCCAATCCAACCGTCGTCGACCCGTGGCTTGCCGGTGTAACCGCCAAGGATGGTGGCGATGGCCTAGCCGCGGTCAAGGCCGCCCTCGGCCTCTGATCGGCATCAAGGCGGGGAAAAACCCCGCCTTTTTTCACCGCGTCATGCGCTCCTTTTTGACCTGACGAGACGGATTTACCTTCGTGGAATATCTGACCGATAACCGCATCCCCATCGGCGGCTGGGCCAAGGCGTTCGTCGACTGGCTGACGACGAACTTCGAGCTGTTCTTCGACCAGCTCGCTCGCTTCCTCTCCGGCGTTGTCGCCGTGCTGCTCTGGATCCTCCAGACCCCGCACCCGCTGATCGTCGTCGCCGTCATCACGGCGGCTGCCTGGTGGTTCCGCCGCTCGATCGGCGTAACGCTGTTTACCGGCCTTGGCCTGCTCCTGATCATCAACCAGGGCTACTGGAAGGAAACGACGGAAACGCTGGCCCTGGTGCTCGCCGCCAGCTTCGTCAGCATGGCCGTCGGCGTCCCGCTCGGCATCGCCGCCGCCCGTCGCGCCTGGGTCTATGCCATTATGCGGCCGATCCTCGACCTGATGCAGACGATCCCGACCTTCGTCTATCTCATCCCGGCGCTGATCCTGTTCGGCCTCGGCATGGTTCCGGGCCTGATCGCCACGGTTATCTTCGCAATCCCGGCGCCGATCCGGCTCACCCGCCTCGGCATCATCTCGACGCCGCCGTCGCTGGTGGAAGCCGCCCAGGCCTTCGGCGCCACGCCCGGCCAGGTGCTGCGCAAGGTAGAGCTGCCCTTCGCCATGCCGCAGATCATGGCCGGCCTCACCCAGACGATCATGCTGTCGCTGTCGATGGTGGTCATCGCCGCGCTCGTCGGCGCCAACGGCCTCGGCGTCCCGGTTTTGAGAGCCCTGAACTCGGTGAACGTCGCCAAGGGCTTTGAAGCCGGCCTCTGCATCGTCATCCTGGCGATCATTCTGGACCGCCTTTTCCGCTCGTCCGACGAAGGAGAAGGCGCATGACCACCGCCGTCGTTTTCAAGAATGTCGACATCATCTTCGGCAACAATCCGCAGGTCGCCCTGCAGATGGTCGACCAGGGCAAGACCCGCGACGAGATCGGCGCCGCAACCGGCCTCGTGCTCGGCGTCGCCGGTGCGTCGCTCGAAATCACCGAAGGCGAGATCCTCGTGCTGATGGGGCTTTCGGGCTCCGGCAAGTCGACCCTGCTTCGCGCCGTCAACGGCCTCGCCCCCGTGGTACGTGGCGACGTCGAGGTAAAGACGTCGAACGGACCGCTCAACCCCTATCGGACCAATGCGAAATCGCTGCGCGACTTCCGCATGCACACGGTCTCGATGGTGTTCCAGCAGTTCGCGCTGCTTCCCTGGCGGACCGTGGCCGATAATGTCGGCTTCGGCCTTGAACTTGCCGGCATGCCGGAAGCCGAGCGCAAGGCGCGCGTCGGTGAACAGCTCGACCTCGTCAACCTGACGAAATGGGCGGGCCGCAAGGTCAACGAGCTTTCGGGCGGCATGCAGCAGCGCGTCGGCCTCGCCCGTGCCTTTGCCACCGGCGCACCGATCCTTCTGATGGACGAGCCGTTCTCGGCACTCGACCCCTTGATCCGCACCCGATTGCAGGACGAACTGCTTGAGTTCCAGCGGCGGCTGAAGAAGACGATCATCTTCGTCAGCCACGATCTCGACGAGGCGTTCCGCATCGGCAACCGCATCGCCATCATGGAAGGCGGACGCATCATCCAATGCGGCACGCCGCAGGATATCGTCAAGAATCCGGCAAACCAGTATGTCGCGGATTTCGTTCAGCACATGAACCCGATCACCATGCTGACGGCCAAGGACGTGATGCAGACCGGCGTCCAACGCGGCGCGACGGTTGCTGGCGTCACGGCCACCGCCAAGCCGACGACACCGCTCGTCAACATTCTCGACGCCATGTCCCGCCAGCCGGGCAGCATCGGCGTCGTCGATAACGGTTCGGTCGTCGGCACTATCGATGCCCAGGATATCGTTCAGGGATTGACGCGGCACCGCAACAAAAGTTGACGAAATCGCTCAGCAAGCCAATAAAAGCCCGGAGGACCGCTCCGGGCTTTTTCGTTGCTGCATGGTTCCCTTGAATCCTCGCCGAGTTGAGGACCCAAGGCAGCAATCGTTCAAAGGCGCTGTCGGTCGTGATGGCATGGCAGGAAAGGTTCAAAGACATGAGCGACAAGCCGAACGTATTGCGCGACACCGACGACGAGGCTCGCACTCTCGCCCGCACGCTTCTGAGGGGCGCACGCAGCGCTTCGCTCGCCGCGATCGAGCCGGAGAGCGGCGGCTTTCCATTCGTCAGCCGCGTTCTCGTCGGCTTGGACGTCGACGGCGTTCCCGTCATCCTGATTTCCAGGCTTTCGACTCACACCCAGGCACTGCTTGCCGACAATCGCGCCTCGCTGCTCACCGGCGAGCCCGGCAAGGGCGATCCGCTCGCCCATCCCCGCCTCACGGTGCAGTGCACGGCCGAACAGGTTGCCCGCGATAGCGAAGCCCATGCGCGTATCCGCGAGCGGTTCGTCCGTCGTCACCCGAAATCGAAGCTCTATGTGGATTTTCCCGATTTCGGTTTCTTCCGGCTGACGCCTTTGCGCGCCAGTCTCAACGGCGGCTTCGGCCGTGCCTATGTGCTGACGGCCGAAGATCTGGTGATCGACTCGCCCGCCATCGAATCGCTGGCAGCCATGGAGGCGAGCGCGATCGAACACATGAACTCCGATCACTCAGACGCCGTGCAGAACTATGCCGTAAAGCTCTGCAACGCGCCGGAAGGCAACTGGAAGATCGTCGGCATCGACACAGCCGGTCTTGATCTTGCCGATGGAGATCGACTGAAACGCCTTGAATTTCCTGCGCGGATCGAAGACAGTTCCAATTTACGGGCAATTTTGCGTGAACTTAACGGTTAATCGCGGGAGAACTACCCCCATTTCTTGCAGTGGGTGGTTGCCCTTTTATGCATCACGACTAATTATCGTGCTTCGTCAACCATAACTACGTGTGATGTAATTTTCGCATGGAGCACGCAATGCAGCCACTTTCGCCTGAAAAACACGATGAAGCCGAGGTAGCAGCCGGTTTCCTCTCGGCCATGGCAAACCCTAAGCGCCTTCTCATCCTCGATTCCCTCGTCAAGGAAGAGATGGCAGTCGGCGCATTGGCCAACAAGGTTGGGCTGAGCCAGTCGGCTCTCTCCCAGCATCTTTCGAAGCTCCGTGCCCAGAATCTCGTCAGCACCCGCCGCGATGCGCAGACGATCTACTATTCGAGCTCATCCGACGCAGTCATGCGGATTCTAGGCACGCTCAACGAAATCTACGGCGACGAACAGAACGTCACCGCAGAAAAGACTCCGGTCCGCAAATCGGCCTGATATCCGGTCCGTTCTGCGGACCCGTTCGAACAGCCCCACACGAGAAATCGCGCGGGGCTTATTCTTTTCCAGGATATCGCGACAAGCCCGCGAGGCCGCCAGCCTCCCCTGCCGTTTACCGGGCCTTGAGACTTCCGCGGCACGATGCGCCGCGACAGATCAGCCTGAACAGCGGACACTAGGGAATGCGCGACAGGGTCCGTTGGGGCATCGCCGGAACCGGCACAATCGCAAACAGCTTCGCATCGGATTTCCGGTTCGCCGGAAATGCGATGCTTGCCGCCGTTTCCTCCCGCAGTGCCGAGAACGCCCAGGCTTTCGCCGCGCGCTACGGCGGCATCCGCAGCTATCACGATATCCGGGCCCTGGCGGCCGATCCTGATATCGATGCCATCTACGTCGCCTCGCCCAATGCGATGCATCGCGACCATGCCGCCTTGGCCCTTGCCGCCGGCAAGGCGGTGCTGGTCGAAAAGCCACTGACCGCATCGGTCGCTGACGCGCGCGCCCTTGCAGGAGCCGCTGCCGCCAGCGGCGCCTTCGCGATGGAAGCGCTTTGGACCTGCTTCCTGCCGGCGATAGCAGAGACGCGCGCGCTTCTCGGTGAAGCCAGACTCGGGGTCATCAGACATGTCCGGGCGGAACTTGCCTATGCCAAGCCGTGCGACGCAAACAGCCGCTTCTTCGATCCAACACTGGGCGGCGGTTCGCTGCTCGATCTCGGCATCTATCCGATCGCTGTATGCCTGAGCCTGTTCGGCCAACCGAATTCCTTTGGCGGCAGCTGGAAAAACGCGCCAACCGGCGTCGATGTCTCGGCAGACGTCAGCCTGGCCTATGACGACTTTGATGCTCACCTCAGCTGTGGGTTCGATCGGAACGGCCAAAATCACTTCGTCATCGAGGGCGAGCGCGGCACGCTCGTCATCGACGCGCCATTCCTGAAGGCAAGCCGTCTGTTTGTCGCCACCAGCCTGCCAGCGCGCAAGCTGATGACATCGGCGGGGCAAACGCTCTTCAAGGCGGCGCGGCGGATCCCTCTGCCCGGTCTCAAGCGCTTCGACCATGCGTTTCCCGGCAACGGGCTGCAATTCGAAATCGAGGCCGCCAGCGCAGCCATTCTCGAGGGTCGGCGCGAACATGCGCTGATGCCGCTATCGCGCAGCATCGAAGCGCTGAAGATCATCGAGGCGATCCGGGCCAAGGCACCGGCAGCCTGAACCACTTGCCCCGATACGCGCGGACGTGTCTCTAGAGATCGAGCGGGCGATAGTCCCGCCAACCGCTGTTGAGCGCAAGCACGACCTCGGTCAGATGCCGCGCCGTTGCGCCGGAGAAGAATGGTGTTTCGCCGCGCTCGATCGCATCGGCCTGGACTGCGATCCCCCGCACGAAATCGATCTGCGACGGAAAGGCCGGAAGGGTTGGCCCAGAGGATGCCTTGGGGTAGCGCATCTTGTTTCCGGGATAGACCCGGACGGGCAGCTTTCGCCCCATCTTCCACTCCAGCCAGTCAAGACCGCGATGCATCAGCGAGCGCTTCGCACCGAACGCCTCCACGTGAACGGGCGAGCGGTTGTCCCAGAGATCGCGAACGACGATCGTTCCGCTGTCGCCGATGATCGTCAGCGACCGGTCGCGCGGCGCCGCCAGGCCACAAGTGACACGTGCCGTCACGCCCGAGCGGAACGTCAGGCACCCCACCGAGAAATCAGGGCCAAGCGTGAGTGTCTCCGTTCCCGGGCCCTTGTCCGGGAAGGTCAGGGCCGAGATGGCACTGACCTCGGCGACCGGCCCGAAGAGCGAGACGAGCCAGCTTGCGGCATAGCCCGCATGTTCGAGCGTGCAGCCGACCTCGAATTCGTGCACGCCCGGCCAGCGTGCGCCCGAGCGGCTGCGCCAGGTGCGCCAGTTCGCCTTGAAGACCGGGCCATCCTCCATCTCGGCATAGACGAGCCGCGGCGTGCCGATGGTCCCTGCTGCAAGCAGGCTCGCGCAAAGCGCCTGCGCGTCGCTGAGGCCGTTGGCCGGCGCGCCTGCAAGGACCAGCGCATGTTCGCGGGCAAGCGCGACCAGTTCGCTCGCCTCCCCCACGGTCATCGCCAGCGGCTTCTCGCAATAGACGTGCTTGCCGGAAGTAAGAGCAGCGTGGTTGACCGTGTAGTGGCTTTCAGGCGTTGTCAGGTTGACGACGATCGACACAGCCGGATCGGCAAGCACTGCATCCAGCGAGGCATAGGGAGAAACCTTCCAGTAACGCGCAAAGGCGTCGAGACGCTCCGCATCGCGATCCCAGACGCCGACGAGCCGGAGCTGCGGATGATTGGCAAGCGTGGTCATGTAGTAGTCGGCGACGAAGCCGGTTCCGACGAAAGCTATTCCGGTCACGCTCTCACTCTCCTATCGGGCGTCGGCAAGGAACGAGGCGACATAGACGAGCGGCGCATTCCAGTTGATGGCAATTTCATTGGATCCATAGGCTTCGATGTCGTCGGCATAACAGGTCTGCGGCGCACATCCCTTCAGGTATTGCCGTGCGACATCATCGACGAAGGTGGAGTTGGGACCGCCGGCAAGAGAGCCCGCTGGCGGACCAGGCAGCTGCGGATCGCGCTGGTGCGCATACCAGCGACTGTGCTGGTTCCTGGGCGCGCGCGCTCCATAGCCGGTGACATAAGATAGGGCCATGGCATTGCGGCCGAGAATGTAATCCATGCCCTCGCGCGCACCATCAAGAAACCCCTTCTCGCCGGAGAGATCGAAGGCGGCCGACAAAACGATGATGTTCTGCAGCATCAGCTGGTTCGATCCCCAGTCGTAGCGTCGGCCCGCAGGCCGGTAGACGACACCGAAGGGCTCTGCCTGCTGCAGCGACAGGAAGTGCCGCGCGGTCGAAACCACCGCGTCTCGCATCAGTTCACGGTCATCGTCCGGCAAGCCCGTGCCAAAAAGCGCCAATTGCAGCCGTGCGAAGCCGGCGACGTTGCGCCAATCAAAGGCGCCGCCAGAAGACAGCGTATCCGCTGTCCAAAGCGGCGAAGCCCGCAGCACCTTGAGATAGGCTTCGTCACCGGTCGTCAGATAGAGCTCGGTCGCCGCCCAGAAGAGTTCGTCCGAAGTGCTGTCGTCGTCATAGTCACCACCACCGGCCAGCCCGTCCGACTTTGGCGCCAGCAGCGCTGGATTGGCATTGGCCGCCACCCAGGCCTTGCGCGCGGCGGCGAGCAATCGTGCCGAGAACGTCGGATTCTGATCGGCAAAAAGCCGGGCGCCCTGGGCCGTGACGGCGGCGACGTCGAGCGTTGCCGCCGTCGACGGACGGTGGAGCGCCCGCGGTTGCGGATCATCGCTTGGCAGCATAGGCGCTTCGGTCCAGGCGGTGTCGTGAACCTTGTGGTGCACCATGCCGGCAAGCGGCTCGCCATCCGGAACCATCATGCGCAGCAGGAACTCGAGCTCCCACCGGGCCTCGTCGAGAATGTCCGGCATGCCGTTGCCGCTTTCAGGAATGCGCGAAAGACCGTCGCGCGTCACTGGCGAGCCCGCCGCATAGACATGCCCACGCTCGTAGGCAGCAAGCAGTTGAGCCGCGGACAGCGCGCCGGTCACAGCATATTTGCCGTGGTCGCCTGCATCGTACCAACCGCCCGAAACGTCCAGCCGATAGGAACAGGACCAGCCGCTGTAAAGCGTTGCGGCCTGTTTGCTGTCGAGGCACGGTACCGCCTTGTCGCCCTGGTTCGGCGCAACGCCGACATGGCCCGCCGACCGGGCGTAGGCCTTGCCGGCGATCGACGCCTTGATCTCGATGCCGCTTCGCTGCGGATAGAACCAGGAGAGCGCATCGACGCGCAGCCGATCGTAGAGGTCGTCACCGATCGAGAATCGATCACTCGCCCAATCGCCGGACACGAGGCGATAGCCGTCACCGACCGTTGCGAAGGATGAAAAATCCGCGACCTGCGTTTCGACGCCCGCCGTCGGATCGAAACCGCTGGGTTGCGTCTTGCCCTTGCCGACGACCTTGTCCCTGGCGTCGAGCAATTGGAAATCGATGGGGTGCTTCGTATCGGCAATGAAGGTCGCGCGCTTCGGACCGGCGGTGAAGTAGCCAAGCTGATTGACGCGAATGGCAGGCCCTTCGCTCGCGCGCCTCGCCGCCTGCGAAACAGCACCGGTCGCGACCAGCGATACGTCGTCAAGACAGACGCGGCCGGCTTCCGCCCCCCCGAGCGGCAACACGAGTTGCGCTTCATCCGGTTCTATCGCCTCGAACTCGACGGAGAACGGGCTGCCGCCCGGCGACCCCACCGTCGTGAACTCGGCAACGGAAGTCCAGGGATCAGCAGCCCGCTGCACCCTTGCCGCGATCGCGCGTGCCGGCTTGGCAGCGACCCTCAGCGACAGGCGATAGATGCGCCCGGGCACCAGCTTCAAACCATTGACCCCGATGATCTGCCGCCAGACTTCTCCCCCGCTTTGGGTCTCTACGCAGAGCCGCCCACCCTCCCGCTCGAGGGTCAGCCCGTCGCTCGCCCAGAACGTGTCTTGCCCCTTTTCGAAGTGGCCGTCGGCAATCAGCTCGGCTGCGACTGCCGGGCCTGGCAGGAAGAGCGCAGCAATTGCCGCGTGTACTATCCCGAACCTCGACACGTCCCAGCTCCCAATTGGTCAGGCCGGGCCGCAGGCGCATAAGCCCATTCACAGGCGGCCATGGACCCGGCAAGGCATGGCAACGCAGCGTTGCCGCAAACAAGTTAAGCTAGAGAAAATTTCCGGCGCGGCGACAAAAATTCGCCACCCCGAAGGCCCTCTGTGTGAGCCTGCCGAGGCTTGACGCGTCCCGGGGCGCTGATAGTTTGACCAAAGGGTAAAAAATGCGGGCGGCGAACGCCGCCTGACGAAGAACAGACCGAGGAGAACTGGAATGTCGAACCGCCTCAACACCCCGAACGATCTGCGCGCCTTCTGGATGCCGTTCACCGCGAACCGGCAGTTCAAGAAGGAGCCGCGGATGTTCGTCGGCGCCAAGGACATGCACTACACGACCCATGACGGCCGGACGGTACTGGACGGCACGGCGGGTCTGTGGTGCGTGAACGCCGGCCATTGTCGCCCGAAGATCACCGAGGCGATCCGTGCACAGGCGGGCGAGCTCGACTATGCGCCGGCCTTCCAGCTCGGCCACCCCAAGGCCTTCGAACTGGCAAACCGCCTGGTCGACATCGCGCCCGAGGGCATGAACCATGTTCTCTACACCAACTCCGGCTCGGAATCGGTGGATACGGCGCTGAAGGTGGCACTCGCCTATCACCGCGCCAAGGGTGACGGCTCGCGCTTCCGCCTGATCGGTCGCGAGCGCGGCTATCACGGCGTCAATTTCGGCGGTATCTCGGTCGGCGGCATTGTTTCGAACCGCAAGATGTTCGGCACGCTTCTGACCGGTGTCGACCACATGCCGCACACGCACCTGCCGGCCCAGAATGGCTTCACCCGCGGCGAGCCGGAACATGGCGGCGATATCGCGTCAGAACTCGAGCGCATCGTCACGCTGCATGACGCGTCCACCATCGCCGCCGTGATCGTCGAGCCTGTGGCCGGCTCGACCGGCGTGCTGATCCCGCCGAAGGGCTACCTGCAGAAACTGCGCGAGATCTGCACCAAGCACGGCATCCTGTTGATCTTCGATGAGGTCATCACCGGCTTCGGTCGCCTCGGCACGCCCTTTGCCGCGCAGTACTTCGACGTGAAGCCCGACATCATCACCACCGCGAAGGGCCTCACCAACGGCGTCATCCCGATGGGTGCTGTCTTCGTCACCTCCGAGATCCATGATGCCTTCATGAACGGTCCGGAGCACATGATCGAGTTCTTCCACGGTTACACCTATTCGGGTAACCCGATCGCCTCGGCCGCCGCCCTCGGCACGCTCGACACCTACAAGGAAGAAGGCCTGCTGACGCGTGCGGCCGAGCTTGCTCCTTATTGGGAAGAGGGTCTGCACTCGCTCAAGGATTGCCCCAATGTCATCGACATCCGCAATCTCGGCCTGATCGGTGCGATCGAACTGCAGCCGATCGCCGGCGAGCCGACCAAGCGCGCCTTCTCTGCGTTCCTGAAGGCCTACGAGAGTGGGCTGTTGATCCGCACGACGGGCGACATCATCGCGCTGTCGCCGCCGCTGATCATCAGCAAGGCAGAAATCGACGAGCTCTTCGGCAAGCTGCGCGCCGTTCTCAAAAGCAACATCTGATCCGGTCGCACGCCGACCGCCAAGGGCCCTTTCCCCGGCAACGGGGGAAGGGTTACTCTTATCTGCAACACTGAAACTGCGTCCCGCCGAATTCGCATCCGGGCACGCGCATGAACCGGAGTAGCCCACATGTCCGAAGCGCTGGAACGCCATATCGATCAGGGCGTCGGACGCGAGCCCGCAGATATCGTCCTGAAGGGCGGACGCTTCTTCGACCTCGTCACCGGCGAACTCGTCGCCTCCGACATCGCAATCTCCGGTGACCGCATCGTCGGCACCTTCGGCAGCTATGAGGGCCGTGAAGAGATAGACTTCACCGGCCGCATCGTCGTGCCGGGCTTCATCGACACGCACCTGCACATCGAGTCCTCGCTCGTCACGCCGCACGAGTTTGACCGCTGCGTCCTGCCGCTCGGGATCACCACCGTCGTTTGCGATCCGCACGAGATCGCCAACGTGCTCGGCACCGAGGGCATCCAGTTCTTTCTGGATTCGGCAGAGCAGACGATCATGGATATCCGCGTCCAGCTCTCCTCCTGCGTGCCGGCAACGCATCTGGAAACCTCGGGCGCTGACCTGCCTATCGAGCGACTTCTGCCCTTCCGCGACCATCCCAAGGTCATCGGCCTTGCCGAGTTCATGAATTTCCCCGGCGTCGTGCACAAGGATCCGGTCTGCCTTGCCAAGCTCGAGGCCTTCCAGGGCGCGCATATCGACGGCCACGCGCCGCTGCTTTCGGGCAAGGACCTGAACGGCTATCTCGCAGCCGGCATCCGCACCGACCATGAATGCACCAGCGCTGAAGAGGCCATGGAGAAGATCCGCAAGGGCATGCACATCCTCGTGCGCGAGGGTTCTGTCTCCAAGGACCTGCATGCGCTGATGCCCATCATCACCGAGCGGCTGTCGCCGCACCTGGCGCTCTGCACCGATGATCGCAATCCGCTTGATATCGCCGAGCAGGGTCACCTCGACCACATGATCCGCACGGCCATATCCGCTGGCGTCGAGCCGCTGGCCATCTATCGCGCCGCATCGATCTCGGCCGCCCGCGCCTTCGGCTTGCGCGACCGCGGCCTGGTCGCGCCCGGCTGGCGCGCCGATCTCGTGGTCATCGACAGCCTGGAAAACTGCAAGGCCGAGACGGTGTTTTCAGGTGGCCGCCGCGTCACGGACGCGCTCTTTGCCACCCGCAATCCGGTCGCTCCCGTCGGGCTCGACAGCGTCAAGGCCGGCCAGATCCATGCCAGCGCCTTTGGCATCCCTGTCGCCGATGGCGACACCTCGGTCATCGGCGTGCTGCCGGGCAAGATCATCACCGAGCACCGTCGCTACCGCCTGCCGGCCGTCGGCAACCAGACTGGCGTCGATCTCGGCCGCGACATCATCAAGGTCGCGGTCATCGAACGCCATGGCGTCAACGGCAACCACGCCAACGGCTTCGTGCAAGGGTTCGGGCTGAAGAAGGGTGCGATCGCCTCGACCGTCGGCCACGACAGCCACAACATCTGCGTCGTCGGGGTCAACGACGAGGACATGGCGATCGCCGCCAATCGGCTGGGCGAGATCAAGGGCGGCTTCGTCGTCGTCGAGGACGGCAAGGTGACTGGCGAAATCGCCCTTCCGGTGGCGGGCCTGATGAGCCTCGAACCCTACGAGTCCGTGCGCGATACACTACATCACCTTCGCCACGCCGCCTTCGCGCTCGGCGCGACGCTGGAAGAACCCTTCCTGCAGCTCGCCTTCCTGCCGCTTCCGGTCATCCCGCACCTGAAGATTTCCGATCGCGGACTGGTCGATGTCGACAAGTTCATGCTGATCGGGTGACTTCAGGCAGCGCTCAGTTGTCGGCCGCAGCCGGCGCCAGCTCCTTGCGGAAATAGACGACGCGCTCCGTCTCCTCGAAGCCAAGCGCCATGTGCAGGCCCTGGCTCCTGAGATTGTCGGTCGCCGTGTCGGAGGCAAGTTCCTGGCATCCTTGCGATGTGGCCCAGCGCTCGACCGCGGTGATCAAGGCGCGCGCCACACCGCGACGGCGAAAACCGGGCAGCACATAGATCCCCTCAAGGAAACCGACTGGGGAGGTTTCGCAGCCATTGACATAGTCCCGGCGGATCGAAGCTTCGGCAAAACCGGCGGCGACGCCAGCCTCGTCTTCGCAAAGGAAGGATGCATAGCGCTCGTTCTCGGCAAGGCAGGATTCCACCTCGGCGCGATGCTCGGCTTCCGGCGTGTCCGGCCACAGCGCCAGACGCATCTCGACCCAGCGGCCGATGGTTTCACCATCCATCAACAAAACGCGCATCAGAGTTTTCCCGAGAAGGCCGACAGTCCGGCGAGCCGGATGCTACCGGCTTCGAGGCGCGCCGGATATCCGGGCAATTCCAGGGGTTGCACCGCAGCCGGCGGCAGAAACGCCTGGGGCTCGCGGGTAAGGTTGAAGACGAAGAGCAGGCGTTCGCCATCCGTTTCGCGAACGAAGGCCAGGAGGTCACTGTTGCTGTCGAGGAAACGCATCGCGCCATCGCGCAGCGCCGGCTGCGAATTGCGGAAATTGAGCGTCTCCCGGTAGTGGTTAAGGGTCGTATCCGCACCCGCGGCCATGGTGTCCACCGCCAGGCGACGATGTTCAGCCGGAACCGGCAGCCACGGCTTGCCGCCGGTGAAGCCGGCATTGGTTGCCGCCTCTTCCCAGATCATCGGCGTGCGGCAGCCGTCGCGGCCCTTGAAGGACGGCCAGAAGCGGATGCCATAGGGATCGCGCAAATCTTCGAAAGCGAGCTCGGCCTCCGGCAGCCCCAGTTCTTCGCCCTGATAGAGGCAGATCGAGCCGCGCAAGGCGGAAAGCAGAGTGATCGCCAGCCGCGCCACCCTCTCCCGCTCCGCTTCGGTTTGAGCGAAGCGACTGACGTGACGCGTCACGTCGTGGTTGGAGAAGGCCCAGCAGACCCAGCCGTCGGTGACGGCCTTCTGGAAATTCTCGACGCAGCGGCGGATATGGGCCGCGGTGAAGTCCGGGCCGAGCAGGTCGAAGGTGTAGCACATGTTGAGCTTGTCGCCGCCGCTGGTATAGGCGGCCACGGTCTTCAGCGAGCGGGCGCCGTCGCCCACCTCGCCGACGGTCATGCGGCCCTCGTAGCGGTCGAGCAGCGCCCGGAAGCGCTGCAGAAAGGCGATGTTTTCCGGCTGGCTCTTGTCGAAGAGATGGTCCTGCATGCCGTAGGGGTTCACATCAGGCGCATCATTACTGGTCGCATCCGGATCGGGCACGAGCGGCGGGTTGTCGCGCAGGTGCTTGTCGTGGAAGTAGAAGTTCACCGTGTCGAGACGGAAGCCGTCGACCCCACGGTCGAGCCAGAAGCGCGCGGCATCGAGCACCGCATCCTGAACATCGGGATTGTGGAAGTTGAGGTCCGGCTGCGAGGCGAGGAAATTGTGCATGTAGTACTGCTTGCGCACCCCATCCCATTCCCAGGCGGGGCCGCCGAAGATCGATAGCCAGTTGTTGGGCGCCGTGCCATCCGGCTTCGGATCCGCCCAGACATACCAGTCGGCTTTTCCGTTCGTGCGGCTGGAGCGGCTCTCGACGAACCAGGGGTGGCGATCGGACGTGTGTGAGATCACCTGGTCGATGATCACCTTGAGGCCGAGCCGGTGGGCTTCGCCAAGCATCTCGTCGAAATCGGCGAGCGTTCCGAACAGCGGATCGACGTCGCAATAGTCGGAGACGTCGTAGCCCATGTCCGCCTGTGGCGAGGTAAAGAACGGCGACAGCCAGATCGCATCGACACCGAGAGAGGCGATATGCGCCAGCCTGCGGGTGACGCCCTTCAGGTCGCCGATACCGTCGTCGTCGGTATCCTGGAACGAGCGCGGATAGATCTGATAGATCACCGCGCCGCGCCACCAATCGTCACCCGATACCTGCCGAGACGCCATGTAAGCCCCCTGAAGACGGTCTGTCGCGCAAAGGTGTAGCGTTGCCCGGCGCCGGAGTAAACGCCATTCACCGCCACGCACGGGTCGTCTCCAAAGCGGCCGGAAACTATCTCTTGCCGTAAGCGGCCGAGACCCTTATCCCGTCTCAGGCGAAATCTTGTGAGGAGGAAAGTCGTTGGCCGGGAAGATGCTTGCGATCGGGGAGTGCATGGTCGAGCTCATGCAGGCGGAAAGCGGACTCTTGCGCAAAGGCTACGCCGGCGACACCTTCAACGCCGCCTACTATGCGCGGCTGTTCATGCCTGCCGACTGGACCGTCGCCTATTGCTCCGCCGTCGGCACCGACACGGTCTCCGACGAGATGCTGGCATTCATGGCGGAAAAGCAGATCGACACGTCGAACGTCCGCCGCATCGAAAACCGCTCCGCCGGCCTCTACATGATCCATCTGAAGGACGGCGAGCGCAGCTTCTCCTACTGGCGCTCGCACTCGGCCGCCAAGCTGCTAGCCGACGATGCGGACCATCTGCGGCGCGCGATCGAAAGCTCCGACCTCATCCTCTTCTCGGGCATCACGCTGGCGATCCTTTCCCCCGATGCGGTGGAAACGCTGCTTTCGGAATTGCGCCGTGCCAAGGCGGCCGGCAAGCAAGTGGTCTTCGATCCGAACATTCGCCCGCGGCTCTGGGACGATGCCAAGCGCATGCGCAGCACGCTGACGGACGGCGCCCGCGCCGCAAGCCTGGTGATGCCCAGTTTCGACGATGAGATCACCCATTTCGGCGACGTTTCGATCGAGGCCACGATCGCACGCTACAAGGGCCTTGGCGCTACCAACGTGGTCGTCAAGGATGGCGAAAAGGGTGTGACGCTCGCCTTTGGCGATGCCCCGGTAAAGCACGTACCGGCGACACCAGTCGAGCGTGTGGTTGACACCACAAGCGCCGGCGACAGCTTCAACGGCGCCTTCGTCGCCCGGCTGGTCGCAGGCGATCAGCCAGCGGAGGCAGCCGCCTTTGCGGCGAGCGTCGCCGCCGGTGTCATTGGCCATCACGGAGCGCTGGTCGCCCGGGAAAAGCTACCTGCCGCCTGAGCGGCAGGATCGCGTTTCATCCGCTAGATGTAGGACGGACGCGGGCGAAAAACCGCACACACCTTTCCTCGCGCTCAGCGCCGCTTCTTCGCCTTGGACTCGAAGGGATTGTCGCCCGAACGGAAATGCATGCGGATCGGCACGCCCGGCAGGTCGAAATCGTTGCGCAGTCCGTTGATCAGATAGCGCACGTAGGATTCCGGCAACGCATCGGGGCGCGTGCAAGAGATCATGAAGCCCGGCGGGCGGGCCTTCACCTGCGTCATGTACTTGAGCTTGAGCCGGCGGCCGGAAACGGCCGGTGGCGGGTGCTGAACCTGCTGCGATTCCAGCCAGCGATTGAGCCGTGCAGTGGAGATGCGGCGGTTCCAGGTCTTGTCCGTCTCGATGATCGCCTGCATCAGCCGGTCGAGGCCGTAGCCGGTGTGGCCGGAAATCGGCACGGCGCGGATGCCGCGGGCCTGCGGCAGCAGCCGCTCGGTCTTTTCACGGAGATCGGCCAGAACCGCCTGCCAGTCCTCGACCAGGTCCCACTTGTTGAAAGCGAGCACCGCAGCCCGGCCTTCGCGCAAGACGAGGTCGACGATCTGCAGGTCCTGCTTCTCGAAGGGAATGGTCGCGTCGAAGACGATGACGACCGTTTCGGCAAATCGGATGGCGCGCAGCGCATCGGCGACCGAGAGCTTTTCCAGCTTCTCCTGCACCTTGGCCTTGCGGCGCATGCCGGCCGTATCGAACATCTTGATGGTGCGGCCGCGCCAATCCCACTCGACAGAAATGGAATCACGGGTGATGCCGGCTTCGGGGCCGGTCAACAGCCGGTCTTCGCCGAGGAAGCGGTTGATCAGCGTCGACTTGCCGGCGTTCGGACGGCCGACGATCGCCACGCGCAGCGGCTTGGTCTCGTCATAGGCAGCCTCGGCCTCTTCCTCTTCGCCATCTTCGTCCTTGAACGTCGGGCGCAGATCGATATCGGTCTCGGCCACGTCGTCTTCCGGCGGGAAGGCGCGGTCTTCGCCGATCGCAGCGACGATCGCATCGCGCAGATCGAGCATGCCCTGGCCGTGTTCGGCCGAGATCGGGCAGGGTTCGCCAAGGCCGAGCGTGAAGGCATCGTAGAAACCGCCGTCGGAGCCGCGCGCCTCGGACTTGTTGGCGACCAGCACCACCGGCTTGCCGCGGCGGCGCAGCATTTCGGCGAGCGTCTCGTCGGCCGGCGTCAGGCCGCCCTTGGCATCGACCAGAAACAGCGACAAATCCGCTTCGTCGATCGCGGCCTCGGTCTGCGCCCACATGCGGCCCTGCAACGTGTCGGGTGCCGACTGCTCGAGGCCGGCCGTGTCGATGATGCGGAAGCGCAGATCGATCAGCTTGGCGTCGCCGGGCCGCCGGTCACGGGTAACACCCGGCGTGTCGTCGACGAGCGCCAGCTTCTTGCCGACCAGACGGTTGAACAAGGTGGACTTGCCGACATTGGGACGCCCGACGATGGCGACGGTGAAGCTCATGGATCTATCCGTTTCCGCTTGGAGTGCCGCTGCCGAATGGCCGGCGGCACTCATAATTTCGTTCTCGGCCGCAGCGAGGCGACACGGGAGCGTTTCCCTTTGGGACTGCTCCGCCTGATGTTTCAAGCATTCCCGAACGCAAAACCGCTACGCACTTTTGCTGGAACTGCTTGTCTGTCTCGCGCAGTTCCGGACGCAAAACCGCTACGCACTTTTGCTGAAACTGCTTTAAACGCTTTAGCGCACAACCCCAAGATCGAGATCGATTTTGGGATCATGCGCTGATTCGAAAGGGTCGTGCACCCTGTGCCCATCCAAGTCGAGGATGGGCGGAAACCTTAGGCCTTGCCGCTGGCCGCAATCACGTCGAGCAGCATCTGGGCGCGACCGGTGAGGTTGCGCGGGCTCTGCGTGTCGTCAACGATCTGCTGGAACCAGGTCTTGGCCTTGGCGTAGTCGCCGGCCTTGTAGGCTGCAAGACCAAGCGCTTCACGGGCCGAGTGGCGCATGTTGTTCTGCGGCGTTGCAAGCTGCTCGACTTCGGCCGAGACCTGATCGTAGCTGCCGGCGTCGACGAGCAGGTATGCCGCACGCAGCCGCGCCGCTTCCTGAATGGCCGCCGGGACGCTGCCGTCCTTGCCGATCGCCGAGAATGCCTTCACCGCCGCATCGGTTTCGCCCTTCTGGGCCTGGAGCGTTGCGGCTCGCAGACGAGCCAGAACCGGATAGGCGCCGTAGCCGTCCTTTTCCAGCGCGCTCAAGGCAGCGAGTGCCTCGTCCGTCTTGTTTTCCTTTGCAAGGTTGAGCGCCTGCAGGAACGCATCGCCCGACTTCGAGGACGCACCGTCCTGCCAATAGTCGAAGCCGACCTTGCCGATGGTGCCGAGAACGATAAGCACGGCGATCGCCACGATGACACTACCGAAACGTGCCCAGATGCTCTTCATCTGGTCGGAACGCAGTTCCTCATTGACCTCGCGGATAAAGCTGTCGTCTTGGTTCGCCATCTATTGCCCCGGCCTTGCCTGCCCACTGGTGCGCCATTCCGACCGTCTTCAACGGGAACAGCGCACGATCTCAAACTGTTCGAGCATGCGCGACGCGTTCTTGGCCACGCATCGCGCTCTCATGGATTTTGCGCCTTCTACCCGATTTTGCGGCGCTTGTAAGGGGGCCGACGTTATTTAGCCCATCACCACGGGCTGAACCCCGATCAACCACTCGTGAAGCTTCCAGACAAAGAGAACGTAGGCGACGAGACCGATGACGATCGCCAGCACGTCATTCGTCGACGACTTGAACACCGGCAGCACGCGCTCCCCTGCCCGCTCGCGGCGTTTGAGCGAGATGCGCAGGATCACCGCCCAGGCCAGAAACGAACCGAAAAGCAGGACGGAGGAGGTCTCGCCATTCGCCAGAAGATGCGCCAGCGCCCAGATCTTGATCGACAGAACCTGCGGATGCTTGACCGCAACCGCAATGCGCCCAGCCGGGAGGAAGCCCGCTGCCGCGATGACGAAGGCAAAGAGCATCAGCAGAAGCGCGATATGGCGCAGGAACACCGGCGGATTGTACAGAATGCCCGTTTCACTGCGGGCCTGGCCGAAGCCGTAAATGATCAGACAGAGACCGATGAGGCTGAGGATTGCATAGATCCCCATCCAGGTGCCTTTGCCGCGGCTCTCGATGACGCCGGCGCGAAAGCCGGGCGCGACCACGCGGATCAGGTGCAATCCAAGAAAGATGATGATGCCGAGAACGAGTATCGCCATGGGGCCACCGCTTTGTTCGAGATACCGGACCAAATCAGCGTCGCGTGCCGGACATGGCGCGCCTGAGTCGCTGTAGCTCTTTGATTTTCTTTGCCATTCCCCCTGAACCGAATCCAGCCCAGGTTGCTATGCAGTAGCCTTGATGGTGTCTTTTTTCCAGTCCGATCAAAGGATTGCCGCAATTTCGAACCATCTGCGACCAAAATCCAACATTGCAGTTGACCATGATCCGTATTTCCGCCGCTTTATCTCTCGCCCTTTTTCCCGCTCTCGCCCAGGCCGAGCCGGCAACGCCTGCCACCGTTCCGAGCGGCGACAAGCAGCTGGTGATCGTCTCCTTCGACGGCGCGCATGACAATGCGCTCTGGGACAAGAGCCTGGCGATGGCACAGCGCACCGGGGCACATTTCACCTATTTCCTCTCCTGCACCTTCCTGATGACACGAGCGGACGGCAAGGAGATCTACAGGCCGCCGGGCCAGAAGCCCGGACGTTCCAATGTCGGCTTCGCCCAGAGCCGCGAAGAAATTGCGAACCGCGCCGGCCACATCTGGCAGGCCCATCTCGACGGCCACGACATCGCCAGCCATGCCTGTGGCCATTTCGACGGCAAGGGCTGGAGCAAGGCCGACTGGCAGAGCGAATTCTCGACCTTCAACACCGCGCTGCGCGACGCCTGGAAGAAGGCGGACAAGCCGGAAGCGGAGCCCGAGGGTTGGGCCGAGTTCGCGAGGTCGAGCGTCAAGGGCTTCCGCGCGCCCTATCTCTCTCTCAGCGATGGCCTGCTGCCGGCACTCAAGGATTCGGGTTTCACCTATGATGCGAGCCTGGTGACCAAGGGCCCGGGCTGGCCGTCGGAGAAGGACGGCCTGCCGCGTTTCGGCCTGCCGCTGATACCCGAGGGACCGTCGCAGCGCCCGGTGATCGGCATGGACTACAATCTCTTCGTCCGCCACTCCATGGGTGTCGAGAACAAGAAGGACAGCGCCCGCTTCGAGGAGCGCACCTACGAAGCCTACAGGAAAGCTTTCGAGCGCGAGTACAGCGGCGACCGCATTCCCCTCCAGCTCGGCTTCCACTTCGTCGAGATGAACGGCGGCGCCTACTGGCGCGCACTCGATCGGTTGCTGACTGAAGTTTGCGGCAAATCGGACGTCGCCTGTGTCAGCTACGCCCAGGCGCTGCCAATGATCGAGCAGGCAAAAAAGAAGGCGGATCGCTCCGCCTTCTGATTGCTGTAGAGGGTTCCGGTCTTAGGCCGGCTGCGCATCTTCCGCCGCGCCACGCTCCAGGTACCGCTGGTCGATCTCCGGTAGCGGCTCGTCGGAAATCGCCGCCTCGAAGGCGGTCAGGCGCTTATGGATCGACAGGAGCTCGATGATCGTCGACCAATAGTTGACCAGGTACTGGAAGGAGTTGCTGACTTCACCGAAGGCGGTCGAGATCTGCTGCCAGATACCCATGGTGATCTTGCCGACCACGAAGGTCGGAATCAGGATGAAGTTGAGGAAGATCGCGTCAAGCTGCCCATAGGAATAGCGCGCGATGTTGAAATACAGATAGTGCCAATACATGCGGAAGTAGTTCCGGCGCACATTGCCGAAAAGCTCCCTGACCGTCACCGGCTGAGCACGATCCCCGTGATCCTCGCCGTAGACCAATTCCTTGCGATAGGCTGCTTCGACGCGTTGGTTCTTGAAGTTCAGCCCAGGCAGCTTGATGCCGGCGAGCGCCAGAAGTGCCGTGCCGAACAGCGACCAGACGATCGCCAGCCAGAAAAGGGCATGAGGGACCGCGCCGATGATCGGAAGGTCCTCGACATGTTGTGACATGCTGAACAGCAGCGGCAGAAACACCACCAGCGTCATCACCGAGTTGATCAGCGTAACGCCGAGCCCTTCGAGGATGTTGGCAAAACGCATCGTGTCTTCCTGAACACGTTGCGACGCCCCTTCAATATGCCGCAGCTTTTCCCACTTCGACATGTAGAAATCGTTCATGGCCGTGCGCCAGCGGAACACGTAATGGTTCGTGAAAAACGCGGTAATGACGTTGAGGGTCACGCCGACGAAGCCGATTTCGAGGAAGCGTAGCTGCAGTGTGTAGAACTGGCCAGCCGTGATGCCCGGCTTCCTCGCCAAGGCATCTTGCAGCAGATCGAAGAACGGACCGCGCCAGTTGTTGAGCGCAACCGACGTCTGCACTGCGAAATAGGCGATGAAGATGATGAAGGCCGAGCCCCAGATCGACCAATTGACCCAGGGGTGATCCTTGGCAATGAGCTTCCAGGTACCGCCGAAGATCACCACGAAGATGGTGAAGTAGAGATAGAACCAGAGATTGTCCGGGGTGAAGAAATAGGCAAGGCCGATCGGCGGCTTTTCGCCCGGGGCCAGTGGCGGCAAGCCGACAGCGGCCCCCATCTGCGGTCCGGCCGTATACCAGACCAGAATGCAGACAAGCGACCAGAGGGCACCGGAGGTGAAGAACAGCTTCGGCTTCGGAAAGAAGGAATGGAACAAAGGGGTCTACTCACGTTTCGGTCAGGCGATGTGTTACCGCTCGAAGCGCCGAAACTAGGGCAAAGCGCCGTCGTCAACAATCGGATAATATAAACGTTACTGTTATTTCATCCGGAAAGGCCGCGGCGAACAGGGCGGATTTCGATGCCGCCGGCGGCACCCGTCAGGCCCTTAGCGCCGTGGAAATCCGCTTCAGTTCGGCAAGGATAACGCCACCGCAAAGGAAGAGCACGGCCCCCGCAATCAGGGTCGGTGCTGCGAAGCTGCCGGTGCGTTCTGCAAGCCAGCCGGCGACCAGCGGACCGATGATCTGGCCGATGCCGAAGGCAGCCGTCATCAGGGCCAGCGCACGGCGCGGGCTTTCCGGCGCAAGCTGCCGGCCGATTTGCAGGCCATAGGCCGTGATCATCATGAACGTCGCGCCCAGCATCAGGCCGCCGGCAAGCGGGGCATAGGGCAAGGGCAGACTGACCGTCAGCACCAGGCCGACGGCTTCGACCAGAAGGCCGATCGCATAGACCCCGGCAAGGCCAAAGCGCGGGACCGCAAAGCGCCAGAGATAGACCGAAAGCGCTGCGGCAAGGCCCGTCAGCAGCCAGGCGAGAAACTCGATGCTGTGGCCGCCGCTCGGGTCGCGCGCCATGGCAACGAGGAAGGTGGCGGTGATCACGTAGCCGAAGCCGAAGAGCGCGTAGGTGAAGGTCACCACCGTCAGTGGCCGCGTCCAGCGAAGCGGCTTTTCGCGCACCGGACCAGCACCGGATGACGGAACACCAGGCAGGAGTGCTGCGACGACAACGGTCCCCATCAGCCCGACCAGCGCACCGGTGAACCAGTCGCCCATGGAGGTCGTCAGGCCGGCGTGCCCCGCAAGCGGATTTGCCCAGACGCAGAGCGATGAGAATGCGATGCCGAGACCGACGCCGCCAAAGTGCACGGCTGGCACATGCTCCGACCGGGCATGCAGGCCATGGCCGAGCACGATGCCGGAGATGAAGATCATTGCAAAGGCGCTGGCAAGGCCGGCGAGGAACCGGATGAGCGCCAGTACGGCGACCGACGACGAGAGCCCCATGGCCGCCAGCAGGGCCGTCGTGGCGACGAGCGACAGAAGCCCGATCCGGCGCTCATGCCCATGCGCCCAGCCATAGGCTCCGAGAATGGCGCCGGCGAGATAGCCGACGAAGTTGGCCGAGGCGATGAGGCCGGCATCGCCCGGCGACAAGCCAAGATCCGCCATCATCGCCGGCAGGATCGGCGTGTAGGAGAACCGGCCGAAGCCCATGGCGATGGCCATGGCAATGGCGCCGGCGGTTGCCGTGGCGGAGATGTTGGTCTGGAGCGGTCTGTCGAGCGTGGTCATATCAATTTATTGCGCCGCAATATGGCGCACCACAAACGACAATAATTGAAGGACCTATTGAAGGAATCGAACGATCGCCGATTTCAATGGGTTAGAGCATTTGCCGGAAGGTGAGTTGCACCTACCGAGTCGGCAGATCATGCAAGCAGCGATGAAGCAGAAAATGGCCAGGAGGACGACGGAGGCTGTTGGGCCGCCGTCGCGTCTTTGCATTAGCCCGGCAGCGTCACCACCAGCGGCCCGCCGCGCGTGACCACGACCGTGTGCTCATACTGCACCGTCGGCGCGCGCGGATCGCTGTAGAGCGTCCAGTCGTCATTGCCGCCTTCGGCCCATTGCGCGCCAATGGACAGGAAAGGCTCGACGGTGAAGACCATGCCATCGGTCATCCGTCGGCGTTCGCGCGGGTCGGGCCAGGTGGCGATCTCGGTCGGCTCTTCGTGCAGCGAGCGGCCGATGCCGTGGCTGGCGAGATTGGTGACGAGCGAATAGCGGTTCTTGCGGGCGAAATCGCCGATCGCGTTGCCGATCGCCGCCAGCGGCTGATCGGGACGCACCTGCTTGAGGCCCACCCACATCGCCCGCTTGCCGTCGCGGCAGAGACGGTCAATCGCGGCCGTGACCGGCGGCACCGGGAACGAGGCGCCGGTGTCGGCGAAGATGCCGTCTTTTTCAGCGGACACGTCGATGTTGACGAGATCGCCCGCCTTGATCACCCGGCTGCCGGGGATGCCGTGGGCGATTTCCTCGTTGACGCTGATGCAGGTGGCGCCGGGAAAATTGTAGCAGAGCTCCGGCGCCGAGCGGGCGCCCGCGTCTTCCAACACCTTGCGGCCGATCGCGTCCAGTTCCGCCGTGGTGATGCCGGGCTCCAGCGCCTCGCCCATCGTCTGCAAGGCATTGGCGCAGATGCGGCCGATTTCCTTCAGCCGCAGCAGATCTTCTTCGTTGTTGAGGGTCATCCGTGTCTCGCTTTCGCGCTCACATGTAGCGTGTCGCCAGGCGTTATGCCAGCGCCGAACGGGATGGCTTTCAATCCGGCGCTGAACCCGGTGTTGCAGGTCAGACGGCGGCCGGTGCCACCGTCTTTTCTTCCGCGACTGCCTTGCGCACCAGCGGCGCCACCCTGGTGCCGTAGAGCTCGATTCCGCGCATGATCTGGTCGTGCGGCATCGGCCCGATTGCCATCTGCAGCAGGAAGCGATCGTTGCGGAAGACCTTCCAGTTCTCGACGATCTTCTCCGCCACCGTTTCCGGATCGCCAAGGAAGAGATTGCCGCTCGGGCTGCGGGCCTGGTCGAAGTGTGCCCGGTTGGTCGGCCCCCAGCCGCGCTCGCGGCCGATGCGGTTCATCACCTCGGCCTGCGGCCCATAGAACTGGTCGGCAGCGAGATCGGTCGTGTCGGCGATGAAGCCGTGCACGTTGATGCTGGTCTTCAGCCTGGCCGGATCCTGGCCGGCGCGGCGAGCCGCCTCGCGGTAGAGATCGAAGAGCGGCGCAAACCGGCGTGGTTCGCCCCCGATGATGGCCAGCGCCACCGGCAGGCCGAGCGCGCCGGCACGCGCCACCGATTGCGGCGTGCCGCCGACGGCGATCCAGAGCGGCAGCATTTCCTGCAGCGGCCGCGGGTAGACGCCACGGTCGTGGATCGCCGGCCGCATCTCGCCCGCCCAGCTGACTTTCTCGCTCTCGCGCAGCGCCATCAGAAGATCGAGCTTCTCGGCAAAGAGCTGGTCGTAGTCGTCGAGCGACTGGCCGAAGAGCGGGAAGGATTCGATGAAGGACCCGCGACCGGCCATGATCTCGGCACGGCCGTTGGAGATCAGATCCAGCGTCGAAAACTGCTGGAAGACGCGCACGGGATCGTCGGAGCTTAAGACCGTGACGGCGCTGGTCAGCCGGATGTTCTTCGTCCTGGCGGCAGCAGCGGCCAGAATGACCGCCGGCGCGGAAGCGGCGTAGTCCGGGCGGTGATGTTCGCCGAGGCCGAAAACATCAAGGCCGACCTGATCGGCAAGTTCGATCTCTTCGAGAAGGTTCTTGAGGCGGCGTTGCCCCTCCTTGCCCTTGTCGCTTGCAGTCGGATCGACATCCGCAAATGTGTAAAGCCCGAGTTCCATGATGCCCGTCCTGTTTCTGTTGACACAACAGATAGTTGGCGCGCGCGTGAGCAGCAAATGCTCATCCGGGAAACGCTGTGTTTCCCGGATGAGCATGAATGCAGCCTGTGTCGGATAATGGGCGGAACGGGAAATCCACGCCCATCTGGCGCTTAGCTCAGCGTATGCTTGACGGCATTGCGCCATCCCTTGAGCTTCGCCTTGCGCGTCTTGTCGTCCATGGCAGGCTCGAAACGATAGTCACGCGCCCAGGACTTGGCGAACTCCTCCTGCTTCGGCCAGACGCCGGCGCGGCTGCCGGCAAGCCAGGCTACGCCGAGCGCGGTGGTTTCGAGGATGACAGGCCGGTCGACCGGCGCGTCGAGCAGGTCGGAGAGCCGCTGCATCGTCCAGTCGGAGGCAACCATGCCACCATCGACGCGCAGCACCGTTTCCTTGCCGTCGTTGCGCCAGTCCTTGTGCATCGCTTCAAGCAAGTCGCGCGTCTGGTAGCAGACGGCTTCGAGTGCGGCACGGGCGAATTCCGCCGGGCCGGTATTGCGGGTCATGCCGAAGATCGCGCCGCGCGCATCCGGGTCCCAATGCGGCGCACCGAGGCCGGTGAAGGCGGGCACCAGATAGACCTCCTGCGTCGGATCGGCGCTCGCGGCGAGCGTGCCGGTGTCGGGGGCCGCCTTGATCACCTTGAGCCCGTCGCGCAGCCATTGCACGGCAGCACCGGCAACGAAGATCGAGCCTTCGAGCGCGTAGGTCGTTTCGCCATCAAGCTTGTAGGCAATGGTGGTGAGCAACCGGTTCTTCGAGCGCACCATGTCCTTGCCGGTATTGAGCAGCGCGAAGCAGCCGGTGCCATAGGTGGATTTCAGCATGCCCGGCTTGAAACAGGCCTGGCCGATCGTCGCTGCCTGCTGGTCGCCGGCAACGCCGAGGATCGGGATGGCGGCGCCAAAGATTGCCGGGTCGGTGACCCCGAAATCGGCGGCGCAATCCTTGACCTCGGGCAGCATGGCGCGCGGCACCTTGAGGATCTTCAGGAGTTCGTCGTCCCAGACATTTTCCGAAATGTTGTAGAGCAGCGTGCGTGAAGCATTGGTCGCGTCCGTCACGAAGGACTTGCCGCCGGTCAGCCGCCAGATGAGGAAGGTATCGATCGTACCGAAGCAGAGCTCGCCCTTGGCGGCGCGCGCCTGGGCTCTGTCGACATTGGTCAAGAGCCAGTTGAGCTTGGTGCCGGAGAAATAGGGATCGAGCAGCAGACCGGTCTTCCGGGTGAAAATCTTTTCCAACCCCTGCTTCTTCAGTCTTTCGCAATAGGACGCGGTGCGGCGATCCTGCCAGACGATCGCGTTGTGGATGGGGTAACCGGTCTGCCGATCCCAGACGACGACGGTCTCGCGCTGGTTGGTGATGCCGATGGCCGAAAGGTCGGCAGCGGTGATGCCAGCCTTGGCGATCGCCTCCTCGACGGTCGAAAGCACGGTCTGCCAGATTTCCTCGGGATCGTGCTCGACCCAGCCGGATTTCGGGAAATGCTGCTTGAATTCCTTCTGGCCGGCACCGGCGATCTGCTGCTGACCGTCGAAGATGATCGCCCGGCTCGAGGTCGTTCCCTGATCGATCGCGAGAATATATCCGCCCATATGCCCCTCCCCGGCCACACGCAAGTTTCTTCACCCGACCTTGAAGGCGGGCATGTCATTTCGAAAACTTCAATACGATGGCAAAACGAATGTCAAACGAAAACAAAACGCAACTTCGCAGCTTCGCTATTCCCCGCCTCAACTCTGTCGTCGCAACCTTAAAAACACAATTGTCAGCGCCGCGGTTTTACGCGTAGGCTGGCGCTGCTGCGCCGCAACAAAGTAGTCCGCGACGCCACAAGGGAGAGAGCAGCAATGACGAAAACAGCGGTCATCACCGGTTCGACGAGCGGCATCGGGCTTGCGATCGCCAAGGCTTTCGCCAAAGGCGGCGCCAACATCGTGCTGAACGGCTTCGGCAGTGCGGACGAGATCAGACAAGCGACGGATGATGTCAGCGCGCTGACGAGCGGCACGGTCATCTATCACGGCGCCGACATGACGAAGCCGGCCGAGATCGCCGATCTGATCGCCACGGCGACGACCCGCTTCGGCGGCGTCGACATCCTCGTCAACAATGCCGGCATCCAATATGTCGAAAAAGTCGAGGATTTCCCTGTCGAGCAATGGGATCGCATCATCGCGATCAACCTGTCTTCCTCGTTCCACACCATCCGCGCCGCCATTCCCGGCATGAAGGCCAAGGGGTGGGGCCGCATCATCAACATCGCGTCGGCCCATGGCCTCGTCGCCTCGCCCTTCAAGGCGGCCTATGTCGCGGCCAAGCATGGCGTGCTCGGACTGACGAAGACGGTGGCGCTCGAAGTCGCGGAGAACGGCGTCACCGCAAACTCGATCTGCCCCGGCTACGTGCTGACGCCGCTCGTCGAAAAGCAGATCCCCGACCAGGCGCGCACCCGCGGCATCACCGAACAGCAGGTGATCAACGACGTGATGCTGAAGGGGCAGCCGACCAAGAAGTTCATCACGGTGGAACAGGTGGCCGCACTCGCAGTCTATCTTGCTGGCGACGATGCGGCGCAGATCACCGGCACCCATGTTTCCATGGATGGCGGCTGGACGGCGCAATAGGCGCACATTGGCGGGGCGTGCAAAAATCTCCGCGGCTCTTTGCTTTTCTGCATAACCACCTAAGATCAAAGTGATTTCAGGTATACGCAGCAGCCGCAGGGAATGAATGGCATGCCCCAGCCGAACGGAAGCATCAGCTTCATCCTCAATGACCGCGAGGTCACACTTTCCGACATCGCACCGACCGCGACGCTGCTTGATTATCTGCGGCTCGACCGCCGGCTGACCGGCACCAAGGAAGGCTGCGCCGAAGGTGACTGCGGCGCCTGCACCGTGCTCGTGGGGCGGCTTGTCGGCGACCGGCTCGTCTATGAGGGTGTCAACGCCTGCATTCGTTTCCTCGGCTCGCTGCAGGCAAGCCATGTCGTCACCGTCGAGCATCTCGCCGGCCAGGATGGCACGCTGCATCCGGTACAGCAGGCGATGGTCGATTTTCATGGCTCGCAATG
>NZ_JAEPRP010000370.1:0-1238 GCF_016652895.1 Ensifer sp. SSB1 | reverse complement strand
CCTTGTCGGCGGATGCCGAGGATCGCTTCGAGGCCAACACGATAGAGCCAGCCGGCAGATCCCGTGTACCAGGTCCACCCTCCGCGGCCCGAATGGGGCGGTGCACCGTAGATGTCGGCGCTCACGACATAGGGTTCGACCATGTAGCGCCCGGTGTCTTCGGCGGAGAGGGCATGATTGATCGGGTTCAGCATGCTCCAGAGCTCGAACGCCCGGTCTCCGTCCCCCGACAGTGCCGTGGCCAGGACGACCCAGGCAGCGGCATGGGTGTACTGGCCACCGTTTTCGCGAATTCCTGGAACGTAGCCCTTGATATATCCCGGCTGCAGCGCGCCTTTGTCGAACGGCGGATCGAACAACCGGATCAACTTGTCCTCGTGACGAACCAATCGATCCCACACGGCCTGCATGCCCTTCGAAGCGCGTCCCGCGTCGGCTGCCCCCGATATGACGGCCCATGCCTGCGGTATGGCGTCGATCTGACATTCATCGTTCACCGAGGAGCCAAGTGGCGTGCCGTCGTCGAAATAGGCGCGTCGATACCAGGAACCGTCCCAGGCGTGGGTCTCCAATGAGACGCGGAGCGCCTCGGCTCGCTCTTCGCACCAGGCGGCCCGTTCGCTGTCGCCGGTGGCGGTTGCCAACGTTGCGAACGACCTGAGCGTGGTCAGGAAGAACCAGCCGTTCCAGACGCTTTCGCCCAAGCCTTCCGCGCCCACCTTGTTCATCCCGTCGTTCCAGTCGCCTGTTCCCATCAGGGGCAGGCCATGACGACCGGTGCGTAGACCCCGTTCGAGGGCGCGGCAGCAATGATCGTAGAGCGTTGCTGTCTCCGGGGAGATTTCGGGCACGCCGAAGGTCTCTTCCTGCTCGTCGGTAAGGACTGGCGACGAGATGAAAGGCACAGGCTCGCGGAGAAGCGCATAGTCGCCCGTGACCGAAACATAGTTCTGGACGACGTAAGGCAGGAAGTAGAGGTCATCGGTGATGCGGGTGCGAACTCCAACGCCCGTCGGCGGGTGCCACCAATGCTGGACGTCACCTTCGGTAAACTGGCGCGCCGCGGCGCGCAGGATATGTGCGCGCGCCTCGTCGGGCGCACAGTGAACCAGCGCCATGACATCCTGGAGCTGGTCGCGAAAACCATAGGCGCCACCGGATTGATAAAACCCGGTCCGCGCCCAAACCCGGCAAACCAGCACCTGGTAGAGCAGCCACCGGTTCATCATGAGGTCAAA
>NZ_JAEPRP010000087.1:0-29427 GCF_016652895.1 Ensifer sp. SSB1 | reverse complement strand
GCGCGCATCCGTGAGTTCTCGTGTACCGACCGCTTTCAGGGCGTGCAGGACGGACGGATGCAGGTCGGAGCCAAAGCCGATCCGGTGATCGCCGGCATCGCGCCGCCCGCCGGGGAAAACATAGAGATCCGGCATGAAGACATGGGCGCTGTGCCGTTTGCCCATCAAAACCCGCACGCGCGCCCCCTGGCGGTCGAGCAGCATGACGGAAGCCGCGTCGCGTGGTCTGACGGCCGCGGAACGCTGGCGCTCGACCTCGCCGCCCGGGCTCCGCGCGGACGTCATGCCCTGTCGTCTCGCGGCGGCAGGATGTCTTCCGGCGCGTCTTCGTGACCGCCGAAGCCATGCATCTTCAGCGCCCATTGCAGGCCGATGACGGCGCCCTTGACCGGCTGCAGCAGCGCCAGAGAGCTGATGACGGTGATCGGCGCCCAGATCGCCAGATGCTGCCAGCTGTTCAGCGGCAGGACGAGATCGGTCATCATGTAGCCGGCAAGCACGAGGTGACCGACGATCGTCACGACGATATAGGGCGGAAAATCATCGGCGCGGTGGTGGTCCATGCGCTCGCCGCAGGCGGCGCAGGCATCGACCGACTTGACGTAGCTGCGAAACAGCTTGCCGCTACCACAGGCCGGGCAGCGGCCAAGAAAGCCACGCTTCATCGAAAGGCCAACGGAGCGCTCGTCGCTTTCGCTGCCGCCCAGATGAAGAGTTTCGCTTGCTGCTGCTTTCATGCCTATTCCTCTGCCTTACGGGGATCTATCGCCTGCCTCTCGGCGGCCGAGTCCCCGGCTTCTTGCGTGCTCCGGCGCGATCGCGACGGCCGGACTTGTGGAAGGAGCGTGTCGCCGTCGGCATCTTGCGCCCCTCGCTTTGCATCTCGAACCTGAGCGCGCCCGCAAGCGGCACAGCTTCGACGAGCTTGACGCGCACAGGATCGCCGAGGCGATAGCCGAGCCCGGTTTTCTCACCGGAAAGCGCCTGATGAGCCTCATCGTAGATGAAGTAGTCGCGTCCGAGCGTAGATATAGGAACGAAACCGTCGGCACCATAGGCAGGCAGGGTGACAAAGAGTCCCGCCTTCGTGACACCGGAAACGCGGCCTTCGAACTCTTCGCCGACGCGGCCATTCAGATGGTGCGCGATCAGCCGGTCGACGGTGTCGCGCTCTGCTGCCATGGCGCGCCGCTCGAAGGTCGAGATCTCGGCTGCGATGTCGTCGAGCACGCCCTCTTCCTGCGGCGTCAGCCCGCCTTCACCGAGACCGAGCGAGGTAACCAGAGCCCGATGCACGATAAGGTCGGCATAGCGCCGGATCGGCGAGGTGAAATGCGCATACTTCAAAAGGTTCAGGCCGAAGTGCCCGATGTTTTCCGGGCTGTAGATCGCCTGGCTCTGGGAGCGAAGCACCATCTCGTTGACCATGGTCTCGAAGGGTTTCCCTTCGGCCTTGGCGAGGATGCCGTTAAAATGGTTCGAGCGCATGTTGCCGCCCTTGACGAGCGAGATGTCGAGCGTCGCCAGGAATTCGCGCAGGCTCTCCTGCTTGGCGAGCGAGGGCTGGTCGTGCACGCGGTAGATCATGACCTGGCGCTTCTGCTCCAGTGTCTCCGCAGCAGCGACGTTTGCCTGGATCATCATCTCCTCGATCAGCTTGTGGGCGTCGAGACGTTCGGGAACGAAGACACGGTCGACCGTGCCGTCGGACTTCAGGATGATCTTGCGCTCGGGCATGTTGAGCTCGAGCGGCTGGCGCCGGTCACGACCGCGCGTGAGAATGCGATAGCCTTCCCATAGCGGCTTCAGGATCGTCTCAAGGATCGGTCCGGTCTTGTCATCAGGATTGCCGTCAATCGCCGCCTGCGCCTGCTGGTAGGAGAGCTTTGCCGCACTCTTCATCATGATGCGATGGAAGGTATGGCCGGCCTTGCGGCCTTCCTTGGAGAAGCGCATGCGCACGGCCAGCGCCGGGCGGTCGACGCCTTCCTTGAGGGAGCAGAGATCGTTGGAGATCCGTTCGGGCAGCATCGGCACCACCCGGTCGGGGAAGTAGACCGAGTTGCCGCGCTTCAAGGCCTCAAGGTCCAGCGCGGACTTCGGCCGAACATAATAGGAGACGTCGGCAATCGCGACCGTGACGATGACGCCGCCGGGATTGTCTTCGGACGGGTCCGGTTCGGCATGCACGGCGTCATCGTGATCCTTCGCATCGGCCGGGTCGATCGTGATGAGCGGCAGCGTGCGCCAGTCCTCGCGGTGCGCCATGGTGGCGGGGCCGGCGGCATTTGCTTCTTCGATCACCCGTTCCGGGATGACATGGGGGATGCCGTGCGCATGGATGGCGATCATCGAGATCGCTTTTTCGGACGCAACCGAGCCGATGACGTTCTGCACCTGGGCGCGTGGCAGCCCGTAGCGGCCATGCCGCGAGAGCTGCACTTCGACCAGATCACCGTCCTCAGCGTTGCCGGTGAACTCTGGATCAACAAGGATTTCCTCGCCGCGCTTTTCGATCGGCATCAGGCGGCCACCGCCGCCGGGCGTCGAGCGGAAGACGCCGAGCACGGCATCCTTGCGTTTGTCCAGCACCTTGATGATGCGCGCCGTATAGGCCGGGCCGCCCCGTTCCTTCGCCGGGAAGATCTTGGCGAGCACGCGGTCGCCGAGACCGCCGACCGGAGCCTTGCCCTTACCCTTGGCGACAGCAGATTGCTTGATCAGCACCGCGGGCGCGACGCCGTCGTCGTCCAGCCACTCGGCGGGCCGGCCAATCAGTTCGCCGTCGACATCGCGGATGGTGATGTCGAGCACCGTCACCGGAGGCAGGGCCCCCGGGCGCACCAGCGACTTGCGCTTTTTTTCGACGAGTCCATCGACTTCGAGCGACTTGAGCAGTGCCTTGAGCTCGACCCGGGTCTCGCCCTTGAGGCCGAAAGCCTTGGCGATCTCACGCTTCGAGGCGCGCTCCGGGTTTTCGGCAATGAAGCGCATCAGCACGTCGCGCGGCGGAACCGCGCCGTGAATGATGTTTTCCTTTTCGGGGGCCGGTCCAGCCTTGGCCGCGCGATCAGGCTTTTTGCCCATGTTTCTCTTGCCGGGCCGTTCGGTCGGGTCGCGCGGTATTCTGGTCAAATTCAGCTCTTCTTGGCCTTGGTGGCCGTCTTGGTTTTGCTCTTGGCGGTCGCCTTGGCCTTGCTCGGCTTGGCGGCGCCATCCTCGGTTTTTGCAGCAGCCTTCGTCGTCTTGGCTTTGGTTGCCTTGGCCTTCGTCGTTCCGCCCTTTGCAGCGCGCTCAGCGATGAGCACGAGGGCTTCTTCGACCGTCACAGACTGCGGATCCTTGCCCTTCGGCAGGGTGGCATTGACCTTGCCCCAGTTGACGTAGGGGCCGTAGCGACCGTCGCGAACGGTGATCGCACCGCCGTCGGGGTGGTCGCCAAGCTCCTTGAGGGAAGCGGCAGCCGTGCGTCCACGGCCGGCGCCGGCCTTGGACTGCTTGTCTGCGAGGACGGAGACGGCGCGGTTGAGGCCGATCGAGAAGACGTCCTCGATCGATTCGAGGTTGGCATAGGTGCCATCGTGCAACACGAACGGTCCGTAGCGGCCAAGGCCGGTCGAGATCATCTTGCCGGATTCCGGATGCGCGCCGATATCACGAGGCAGCGACAGGAGAGCCACAGCCTTCTCGTGGTCGATCGTTGAGGGCGTCCAGCCCTTCGGCAAGCTCGAGCGCTTGGCTTCCTTGCCGTCGCCGCGCTGGACATAGGGACCGAAGCGGCCGCTGCGCAGCGTGATTTCTTCGCCGGTATGGGGGTCCTTCCCGAGCGCCTGCGGCTCGTTCGAGACCGCAGCCTCCTGATCGCCGCTGCTGTCGGAGGAAAGCTGGCGTGTGAAGTTGCACTCCGGATAGTTCGAGCAGCCGACGAAGGCGCCGTACTTGCCAAGCTTCAGCGACAGCTTGCCGGTGCCGCAGACCTGGCAGGTTCTGGGATCGCCGCCATCCTCGCGCTTCGGGAAGACGAGCGGTGCCAGTTCCTCGTTCAGCGCGTCGAGCACGTTGGTGACGCGCAGTTCCTTGGTTTCCTCGATCTGCGCGAAGAAGTCCTTCCAGAAGTCGCGAAGCACGTCCTTCCAGTTGACTTCACCGGCCGAGACCTGGTCGAGCTTTTCTTCGAGCGACGCTGTGAAATCGTAGCCGACATAGCGCGTGAAGAAGCTTTCCAGGAACGCTGTGACCAGCCGCCCCTTGGCCTGCGGGATGAGCTTGCGCTTGTCGTTGGTGATGTAGTCGCGGTCGAGCAGCGTCGTGACCGTCGCTGCATAAGTGGAGGGCCGGCCGATGCCGAGCTCTTCCATCTTCTTGATCAGGCTCGCTTCCGAGTAGCGCGGCGGCGGCTCGGTGAAGTGCTGCGAGGCGTTGATCTTCTGCTTTGCGCAGCTTTCGCGCGCGTTGATCTCCGGCAGGCGACCATCCTCGTCACCGTCGTCCGTCTGCTCGCCGTCTTCCTTGGCATCCGTATAGGCAGCGATGAAGCCGTCGAAGCGGATGACGGAGCCGGTGGCGCGCAGGCCAGCCTTCTGGCCACCATTGTCGGCGGTGATTTCTGCCGTCGTGCGCTCGATCTCGGCGGACGCCATCTGGCTCGCGATGCCGCGCTTCCAGACGAGGTCGTAGAGCCTCAGCATGTCGCCGTCGAGGAAGCGGCGAACCTCATCCGGCGTGCGGTTGAAGTCGGTCGGGCGGATGGCTTCGTGCGCTTCCTGGGCGTTCTTCGCCTTGGTGGAATAGAAGCGCGGCTTTTCCGGCAGGTAGCGTTCGCCGAACTGGCTGGCGATCGCCTTGCGCGACGCCTCGACCGCCTCCGGCGCCATCTGCACGCCGTCGGTACGCATGTAGGTGATCAGACCGACGGTTTCGCCGCCGATGTCGACGCCTTCGTAAAGTTTCTGCGCGACCTGCATGGTGCGCGAGGCCGAGAAGCCGAGCTTGGACGATGCGGCCTGCTGCAGCGTAGACGTGGTGAAGGGCGGCGACGGATTGCGCTTGACCGGCTTTGCTTCGATGCTGTCGACGACGTAGGCGGCGCCATCGAGCAAGGTCTTCAGGCGATTGGCTTCCTCGCCGTTGCCGATCGCCTTGGGTGCCAGACGCTTGCCGTCGGCCGAGACGAGGCGGGCCTCGAACTCGTCTCCGCGCGGGGTCTTCAGCAACGCGGAAATGTTCCAGTATTCTTCGGAGACGAAGCGTTCGATTTCGGATTCGCGGTCGCAGACGAGGCGCAGCGTAACCGACTGTACGCGGCCGGCCGATCGGGCGCCCGGCAGCTTGCGCCAGAGCACCGGCGAAAGGTTGAAGCCGACGAGATAGTCGAGCGCGCGGCGCGCCAGGTAGGCGTCGACCAGCGAGATGTCGATGTCGCGTGGATGTGCGATCGCTTCAAGAACGGCCTTCTTGGTGATGGCGTTGAAGGCGACGCGCTTTACCGGCTTGTCGCCGAGCACCTTCTTCTTCTTCAGGAGGTCGAGCACGTGCCAGGAGATGGCTTCGCCTTCGCGATCCGGGTCGGTTGCGAGAATGAGACCGTCAGAGGATTTGACCGCGTCGGCAATGTCCTTCATGCGCTTGGCCGAGGCGCCGTCGACCTCCCAGGACATTTCGAAGTCTTCGTCGGGACGGACCGACCCGTCCTTCGCCGGCAGGTCGCGCACATGGCCAAACGAAGCCAGCACCTTGTAGCCAGGCCCGAGGTACTTGTTGATCGTCTTTGCCTTGGAAGGCGACTCCACCACTACAACATTCATCGTCATTTTCTGAGACAACCGGTTCTGGTTCGGGCGTCAGCGCCGTTCGCGCCATGTGTCGCCTTGTATCGATGCCCCGAAATGGACAGGGATTCGTGCGGGGTCAAGAGGGTTCACCCAAAATAACGATGAGAGGACGCGATGCAACTCGCACAAGATTGCACCGTATCTGCAATCTGCAATGGATGTCTCGCTGCTTCCTCAAGGCTGCTGACCGTCATCGCTGACGCTCATTCGACAGAGGTGAGCGACACGAGCCCACCGGCGTGGCGATCGAGCCGGCCAGCCAAATCGAGTTCCAGGAGAAGCAGATAGACCTGCGCCGGCGAAAGCCCGGTGTGCCTGACGACGTCATCGGTTTCAACAGGTGTCGGACCAAGTGCATGGACGATGGCCGCACGGTCGTTGTCGCTGGTGGCAGCGGGGCTCGATTGCGTTTGCCCTTCCGGTTCTCTGACGCTCGGCAACGGCAGCTCGAACTGGCTGAGCGGCGCCATTGCCTCTAGGACATCGTCCGCCGACGTCGTGACGATTGCGCCCTGTTTCAAAAGGTCGTTCGTGCCGTGGCACCGGGGATCGAGCGGTGATCCTGGAACGGCAAAGACGAGCCGGCCGAAGTCAGCTGCATAGCGGGCGGTGATCAGGGACCCGGAGCGATGGGCCGCCTCGACGACGGCTACGCCGAGGCTGATGCCCGCAATCAGCCGGTTGCGCCGCGGGAAATCGCGTGCGCGCGGTTCCCAGCCAAACGGCATCTCGCTGATGGCCAGCCCCCGACCGGCGGTGATCTCGTCCAGCAGGCCGATGTTTTCAGGCGGGTAGGGCCGGTCCAGACCGCCGGCAAGTGCTGCGATCGTGCCGGTTTCGAGACTCGCGCGATGGGCGGCCGTATCGATGCCGCGCGCAAGGCCTGACGTGACGATATAACCGGCGCGGCCGGCGTCGCGCGCAATCATCGCTGCGAACTTGGCGCCGCTGACCGAGGCATTGCGCGAGCCGACGATGCCAAGCGATGGGCGGGTGGCCGCTTTGAGGTCGCCCTTCATTGCCAGAAGAGGGGGAGCGCCGTCGATCTGCCGCAGCGCTGCAGGATAACCTGGCTCGCCGATGCCGATGAAGACGGCGCCGCAGCGTCTTGCCGCTTCCAGCTCCCGTTCCGCTTCACTCACGGTCGCGACGCGATAGGCCTGTTTGGTGCCACCGCGCCGGGATAGTTCGGGAAGCGCGTCGAGTGCATTCTCCGCGGTGCCGAAGTGATTGATCAGGTCCCGGAAGGCGATAGGACCGACGTTGTCGCTGCGGATCAGCCGCAGCCAGGAGATTTTCTGTCGTTCGGTCAGCGCCACTCCGGTTCGTCCTGCGCTGCCTTCAGACATTATCCCTTGTCCCCGATCTTGCTTTCCGTGCCGGCGAGCAGCCGCTGAATGTTGGCGCGGTGCTTCACCCAGCTAATGACAGTCATTACCGCGAAAAGGAGAGCGACCTTTTCATTCCCTACCGCGTAAAGTAGAACCGGAATGATAGCCATTGCAACCAGGGCGGACAATGAGGAGTAGCGGCTGATTTTCGCCATGGCGAGCCAAATCGCTGCGAAGGCCAGCACCATGATTGGAGCGAGGCCGAGCAGGACGCCGATATAGGTGGCGACACCCTTGCCTCCCTTGAAGCCGAGCCAGACCGGATAGAGGTGGCCGAGAAACGCAGCAAAGCCGGCGGCGATGCCCGCTTCAACACCCCAATAGGCGGCGATGGCCGCAGCCGCGGCGCCCTTCAGGGCATCGAGCAGCAGGGTAGCCGCTGCCAGCTTCTTGTTTCCGGTTCTCAGCACATTGGTCGCGCCGATGTTGCCCGAGCCGATCTTTCGCACATCGCCGAGCCCCGCCATGCGGGTCAGGATAAGTCCGAACGGGATCGAGCCGAGCAGGTAGCCGAAGCCAAGGCTCAACAACGTCAAGGGCAGCCCAAGCTGCCAGGAAAATAGATCCACCGGTTCCCCTCCCGCGCGACCGCTTTGGGCTTATGCGGAATGCACAAGCTTACCGGCAACATAGGTTTGCACAACCCGGCCGGTAAAGCGTGCATTTTCAAACGGCGTGTTCTTGGAGCGCGAGACGATCGCTTCCTTGTAGAGCACCCACGGTTCGTCGAGGTCGAGGACCGTGATATCGGCCTTGGCGCCCAGCTTGAGCGTGCCGGCGTCGAGGCCGAAGATCGCGGCCGGTCGGGTCGACATGGCGTCGATCAGGCGCATCAGCGGAACCTGGCCGCTGTGGTACAGCCGCAGGGCGGCAGCCGCGAGCGTTTCAAGGCCGATTGCGCCATCGGCGGCGTCGGCAAACGGCAGGCGCTTGGTGTCGACGTCCTGGGGATCATGCGAGGAAACGATGATATCGATCGTGCCGTCGGCGAGCGCCTCCGCCATGGCGACGCGGTCGTCCTCGCTGCGAAGCGGCGGCGAAAGCTTGAAGAAGGTGCGGTATTCGCCGATGTCGTTTTCGTTGAGCGCCAAGTTGTTGATGGAGATGCCGCAGGTAACGTTGGCGCCACGCGAACGCGCGGCGCGGATGGCTTCAGCCGATTCGGGAACCGAAATCTGAGCTGCGTGATAGGCGGCCTTCGTCAGGCCGGCGATACGCAGGTCACGCTCCAGCGGAATGATTTCCGTCTCGCGCGGGATGCCGGAAAGGCCGAGCCAGCTTGCGAGCAGGCCCTCGTGCATGACGCCGGTTGCGCCGAGATACTTGTCGCGGGTCTCAAGGGAGATGACGGCACCGAATTCGCGCGCATAGGTCATGGCGCGGCGCAGAACCAGCGTGTCGTGGATCGATCGACGGCCATTGGTGAAGCAGACGGCGCCTGCTTCGCGCAGCAGACCGAATTCGGTCATCTCTTCGCCGACGAGCCCTTTGGTGAGAGCTGCGGCCGGATAGACATTGACGAGCGCCTTGTCGCGCGCGGTCTTCTTCACGAATTCGACAAGCGCGATGTCGTCGATCACAGGGTCGGTGTCCGGCATCGCGATGAAGCTGGTGACGCCGCCGGCGGCGGCGGCGCGCGACGCGGACTCGAAGGTTTCGCGGTGCTCGCTGCCCGGTTCGCCGACGAAGACGCGGGCATCGACGAGGCCCGGGACGGCGGTGAGCCCGGCACAATCCTTGACGAAGGCGCCGTCAGGCGTGCCCTGGTTTTGCGCATCTGCTCCGGCAGCGAGGATACGGCCGTCGCCTCCGAGGATGATCGTGCCTGTTTCGTCGAGGTTGCGCGAGGGATCGACGATGCGGAGGTTCTTCAGAACGAGTGGTCTGGTCATAGGCGCGGCCCCTGGTTCTGCGAGAGAAGCAGCGTTTCCATAACCGCCATGCGCACGGCAACGCCCATCTCGACCTGCTGTTCGATCACGCTCTGTGGGCCGTCGGCGATTTCCGAGGCGATTTCGACGCCGCGGTTCATCGGACCCGGATGCATTACGAGCGCATCCTCCTTGGCGGCCTTCAGCTTCTCGGCATCAAGCCCGTAGTAGTGGAAGTATTCGCGCACGGAAGGCACGAAGGAACCGGCCATGCGCTCGCGCTGCAGGCGCAGCATCATGACGACGTCCGCATCCTTCAGGCCTTCGGCCATCGAATGGTAGACCTCGACGCCCATGTCGGCGATCCCGGAGGGCAGCAGCGTCGCAGGTGCTACGACACGGACCCGTGCCCCCATTTGGTTCAGGAGCAGGATATTGGAGCGAGCCACGCGCGAATGAAGCACGTCGCCACAGATCGCCACGATGATCCGCGAGAGCTTGCCCTTGGCGCGACGGATCGTCAGCGCATCGAGCAGCGCCTGGGTCGGGTGCTCGTGCTGGCCATCGCCGGCGTTGACGACGGAGCAGGAAACTTTCTGCGCCAGAAGCGCGGCAGCGCCGGCAGAGGAATGGCGCACCACCAGCACATCCGGGTGCATGGCGTTCAGCGTCATCGCTGTATCGATCAGCGTTTCGCCCTTTTTCACCGAGGAATTGCCGACAGACATATTCATGACGTCTGCGCCGAGGCGTTTGCCGGCAAGCTCGAAGGAAGACTGCGTGCGGGTCGAGGCCTCGAAGAAGAGGTTGATCTGCGTCAGCCCCCGAAGCGTGGAGGTCTTCTTTTCTCTCTGACGGGAGATTTGGACGGCTTCATCGGCGCGATCGAGCAGATAGGTGATATCTTGCTCCGTGAGCCCCTTGATGCCGAGCAGGTGGCGATGCGGGAAAGTGATCATGGGCCGCCCTTGCGCTCTGGAAATGTGGTCGCTCTATAAGACTTGCCCCCCGGCACGGCAAGGCTTGGGCGCCACCGTCCGCAGAAAACTTGCAACGGCGATCGTATCTTTTTCGCGCCCCGTTCCGTGGCCGTGAAACTTGCGCTAGAACCGGCCCATGAATCAGATGAACCGGACTGAACAGAAACTCGCCGAGCTGAACCAGCCCAAGCCCTGGTCCGGTGTCAACGCCTATCGCTCCGATCCGCTGGTGGTGGACATCACCTCGTCGATGAGCAAGACGCTGCGCGACGAATTCGACGTGCTCGGCCGTTACGTCACCTCTCCGGAAGCGCAGGAACTGGCGCGCATGGCGAACGAGGGTCCGCCGAAGCTTAAGACGCATGGCCCCCGCGGCGAACGTCTCGATGTCGTCGAGTTCCATCCGGCATGGCATGCGCTGATGCGCCGCTCGATGTCCTCCGGCCTGCATGCGTCCGCCTGGGAAAACCTCCCCGATGAGCGCAATCAGTCGCACAAGACGCGCGCCATCCGCTTCTATCTGACGGCGCAGCTCGAATGCGGTCACCTCTGCCCGCTGACCATGACCAGCGCATCGCTTGCCGCGATCACCGCGTCACCGGCCGTGCAGAAGGAATGGGCGCCGAAGATCCTGTCGCGCAAATACGATTCCACCAACCGTCCGTGGATGCAGAAGTCGGCGGTCACCGTCGGCATGGGCATGACCGAGAAGCAGGGCGGCACCGATGTGCGCGCCAACACCTCGACGGCGGAACGGGTGGGCGAGGGCATCTACAGGCTCAACGGCCACAAGTGGTTCATGTCGGCGCCGATGAGCGACGCATTCGTCATGCTGGCACAGACCCGCGACGGTCTCGCGTGCTTCCTCGTGCCGCGGCTTCTGGAGGACGGCAGCGCCAACGGCCTGCGTTTCCAGCGGCTGAAGGACAAGATTGGCAACCGCTCCAACGCTTCGTCGGAGGTCGAGTTCTCCGATACGTTCGGCTTCATCCTCGGAGCGCCGGATGCCGGCATCCGGACGATCCTGGACATGGTTACGCTGACGCGGCTTGATTGCGCGCTAGCGTCGGCCGGTATGATGCGCGCGTCGCTCGCCGAAGCCGTGCATCATACCCGTGGTCGCAAGGTCTTCGGCAAGCCGCTCGTCAGCCAGCCGATGATGACCCGCGTGCTTGCCGACATGGCGCTCGATGTCGCTGCGGCCAGCGCACTCTCGTTCCGTCTCGCGGAAGCCTTCGACAAGGCACGCGGCAGTTCGGAAGACGCGGCTTACGCGCGGATCATGACGCCCGTAGCGAAATACTGGGCCTGCAAGATCGCGCCGGCGCTGATCTACGAGGCGATGGAGTGCCTGGGTGGCAACGGCTATGTGGAGGAACGCGCGCTGGCGCGCCACTACCGCGAAGCGCCTGTTAATGCCATCTGGGAAGGCTCCGGCAACGTCATGGCGCTGGATGTGCTGCGCGTGCTCGTCAAGGGCAAGGATCTCTTCGAGCAGCTGTTCGTCGTCCTGGCGCGCGATCTCGGGCCATCCGGACGCAAGACGATCGACGTGCTGCGCGCGGCCATGTCGCTGTGCGAACGCGATGAGGGGGCGGCCCGCATGCTGGTCGAGCAACTGGCGCTCGCAGGTGCTGCCGCCGAACTTTATCGTCTCGGTGCCGGTCGTATCGCCGACGCGTTCCTCGAATCGCGTCTCGCCGCCGGATGGCGCTCGACCTACGGCATGCTCGATTCGCGTTTCGATTCCGCGTACATCCTCGACCTTCTCTATCCCCCCGCGACGTAGGTCGTCGGTTCCCGCGACGTAGGTCGCCGGGCCTCACGTCAGCCCCCTGCGGCGTATGCGGTCAGGTAGAGGACGAGCGGGATCGTGAAGAACGAGACGACCGTCTGGATTGTCGCGACCGCCGCGTAGAGCTCGGCGTCGCCTTGCATCTGCTTGGCCAAGAGATAGCCGTTCATCGCCGTCGGAACGGCCGCGCCCAGCGCAATGACCAGCAGGGAGTCGCCGCGAATGCCGAGCAGGTAGCTCGCGCTCACCATGAACAGCGGCATGACGATCAGCTTGAGGAAGACTGCGAGCAGCGCGGTCGCGCTCGGCTTCAGGGCATCGGATGCGCGCAGGCCTGCGCCGACCATCACCAGTCCGAGGCTGAGCGAGGCGCTTGCCAGCATCTCGATCGTGGTCATCACGGGGCCGTAGATCTTCAGCCCGACCAGGTTTGCGAGAATGCCGAGCACAGAGGCGACGATCAAAGGGTTGGTGGCGATCTTGGCAAAGAAGCGCCGGAAGTCACGGTTGCCCCCGCCGAACCAGACCAGCACGCCGATGTTGTAGAGATTGATCGGGATGATCACGAGCGTCATTACCAGCGCGGTTAACGTCAGGCCGATCGGTCCATAGAGTTTTTGCGCGATCGCGAGCGCCATGAAGCCATTCCAACGCGTTGCCGTCTGGAAGACTGAGGTGAACGAGGCGCCGGACACCTGTCGGTCTCGAAACGCCGGCCACAGCAAAAGCACGAAGGCCGACATCAGGCTGACGCTGCCGATTGTCGCGATGGCCGTTGCGTCGGCCTTCAATCCGGCAAAGTCTGCCTGGGCCAGTGTCGAGAAAAGGAGGGCAGGGAACAGGATGAAGTAGCCGAACTGCTCAAGCCCGAGCCAGAGGCTCTGGTCGACGAATGTCGAGCGCTTGAGCCAGGCACCAAGCAGAACCAGCAGAAAGATGGGGAGGATGCTTTCGAAGACGACGGTCATGGGGGAGGGCCTGCATGGGGGAGAGATATCGCTACCCGAAATTTGCAAGGACCGGAATGGGCTTGCCGCCTGGTCGCCAAAGATCGGTGCGCGATCGCCCCCAGGGGCACAAAAAGACCCGGCCTGTGAAAATTAACCTTAACAAATGGTTTACGTTGCGCGCCTTCCGCATAGGGAGGAAATTGACCAGGCATTTCAACAGAATCCGGATGGAGCGGTTCGGTGAGAACTGGTCTTTTGATCATCATGATGATGTTTTTCGCCGGACTGGCGCTGGATATTGCGGTCCCGACGATGGTCCTGCTCGCCTTGTTGGTGGCAGATCGCGCCATATATCCGCTAGTCTACCGCCGCATTTCGGAAAGGGGGGCCGCATGAAGTGGTTTCTGATCCTTTGGGCCTGCCCGGTCATGTTCCTCACATCGTGGTACGGTCTTTCCTACTACGACATGAGCTTCGGCTTCTTCATGCTGACGCGGCAGACCCATGATCTGGTATTCCAGGTCTACGGCAACGTCCTCGGCATTCCGCCAGAGACGATCCCGCCGCTCGTCGCGCGAGCGATCGTATTCGATAGCTTCGTGGTATTTGCCATCATCGGTTTCCGCAAGCGTCGCCAGATTGCGGCCTGGTATCGTCGTCGTTTCGGTGCCGGCGAAGCTCAGTCCGAGAGGGCGTCCCTTGTGAGCGACGTCAGCCTGTCGAGTGCGCCTTGAAGAATGAAGGACGCGGCAGCCGAATCGATGCGTTCGGCCCGCTTCCGTCGCGATACGTCCATCTCGATCAGCACACGCTCGGCAGCAACCGTCGAGAGCCTTTCATCCCAGAAGACGAAGGGTAGGGGCGTCTTTTGCTCCATGTTGCGCACGAAGGCGCGGGTGGCCTGGCAACGGGGTCCCTCGCTGCCGTCCATGTTGACGGGCAGACCGATGACAAAGGCGGCGATCTTTTCCTTTGCCGCCACCGTCAGCAATGCTTCCGCGTCCTCCCCGAACTTGACCCGGCGGATCACCTCGCGAGGTGTCGCGAAGCGGCGACCGAGATCGGAGACAGAAATGCCGATCGTCTTGGTGCCGAGATCGAGCCCGGCTATCGCCTGGTTCTGCTGAAGCTGGGATGCCAGCTCTTCGATGGTGAGAATTGCCATTTCGGTGTCGATTCGATCTTTGCGCAGAGGACTGTCTGATCCATATGCTGTTCCGACACGCAAATCATCAGGGAGATCGTCATGAAGATCAAATGGCTGGGTCATGCCGCCTTTCACATCGAAACGGCAAAGTCCAAAATCCTCATCGACCCCTTCTTCACCGGCAACCCGGCCTTCAAGGACGAGGAGCGCCGTGACGCAACCGCCGGGCTTACCCACATCCTTTTGACCCATGGCCATGGCGACCATGTTGGCGATACGATTGCGATCGCAAAGGAGACGGGGGCGACCGTGGTCGCCAATGCCGATCTCGCTGCCTGGCTTGCGCGACATGGCGTGAAGGCTCTGGAGATGGGAAACACCGGCGGCACCATCAACCTCGGCACATTTTCCACGACATTCGTCAACGCGCTGCATTCGTCGGCCCAACTCACCGAGGACGGCGTCTCTCACTCGCTCGGCAATGCCAACGGCCTGGTGCTGCATTTCGAGGACGAACCGACGCTCTATCACATGGGTGATACGGACATCTTCTCCGACATGGCGCTGATCAACGAGCTCCACCAGCCGGAGATCGGCATTGTTCCGATCGGCGACCGTTTCACCATGGGTGGGGCGGTTGCGGCACTTGCCTGCCAGCGTTTCTTCAAGTTCTCGAAGGCGATCCCCTGTCATTACGGCTCGTTCCCGATCATCGACCAGACGCCCGCGACCTTCGTTGCCGGCATGGAAAGCGCGTCCACCAAGGTGGAGACGCCGCAGGTCGGCGGCGTCGTCGAGGTCTGATGTTGCGCCGGGTCTTTTGACGAGAGGCCCGGTCCTCCGGCAATTCCCCCGTTGCGTGGCTCGCCGTGCGCCATTATAGCGGGGGAAGTTCCAGTTACCGGAGACGATCATGTCCGTAGACCTTGCCACCGTGAAGCGCGTAGCGCGCCTTGCCCGTATCGCCGTCAGCGAAGAGGAAGCCGAGCGGATGATGGGCGAGCTCAATGGCATCCTCGGTTTCGTCGAGCAGCTCTCCGAAGTGAATGTCGAAGGCGTCGAGCCGATGACCTCGGTCACGCCGATGGATATGAAGAAGCGGACGGACGCCGTGTCGGACGGCAACAAGGCCGACGACATCGTTGCCAATGCGCCGAATTCCGATCGCAATTTCTTCCTCGTTCCGAAGGTGGTCGAGTAATCTCCCGCCAGCCGCCCCGACGTTTCTGATTGCGAAAGCCAGATTTTACCATGACCGACCTTACCAGCCTGACGATTGCCGAAGCCCGCGCGAAACTCGCCGCCAAGGACATCACCGCCGTCGAACTGACCGACGCCTATCTCGGTGCGATCGATGCCGCCAACGAGGCTATCAACGCCTATATCGCCGTCACGCCTGAAAAGGCACGCGAGATGGCCAAGGCCTCGGACGCGCGTATCGCCGCCGGTAAGGCCGGTGCGCTCGAAGGCATCCCGCTCGGCATCAAGGACCTCTTCGCCACCGAAGGCGTCCACACGCAGGCCTGCAGCCATATTCTCGATGGCTTTGCACCGCGCTACGAATCGACCGTGACGCAGAACCTCTGGAACGACGGGGCGGTCATGCTCGGCAAGCTCAACATGGACGAGTTCGCCATGGGCTCGTCGAACGAGACCTCCTATTACGGTGCGGTGAAGAACCCCTGGCGTGCCAAGGGCTCCAACATGGATCTCGTTCCGGGCGGCTCGTCCGGTGGTTCCGCAGCGGCCGTCGCGGCGCATCTCTGCGCCGGCGCCACGGCGACCGATACGGGCGGCTCCATCCGCCAACCGGCAGCCTTTACCGGCACCGTCGGCATCAAGCCGACCTATGGCCGCTGCTCGCGCTGGGGCACTGTCGCTTTCGCCTCGTCGCTCGACCAGGCAGGCCCGATCGCCCGTGACGTGCGTGATGCCGCCATCCTCCTGAAGTCGATGGCAAGCGTCGACGCCAAGGACACGACCTCGGTCGATCTGCCGGTGCCGGACTACGAAGCCTCGATCGGCAAATCGCTCAAGGGCATGAAGATCGGCATTCCCCGGGAGTACCGCGTGGATGGTATGCCGGAAGAGATCGAAGCGCTCTGGCAGCAGGGCATTGCCTGGCTGAAGGACGCCGGTGCCGAGATCATCGACATCACCCTGCCGCACACGAAATACGCGCTGCCGGCCTATTACATCGTCGCTCCGGCCGAGGCTTCCTCGAACCTCGCCCGCTATGACGGCGTGCGCTACGGCCTGCGCGTCGACGGCAAGGACATCGTCGACATGTACGAGAAGACCCGTGCCGCCGGCTTCGGCCAGGAGGTCAAGCGCCGTATCATGATCGGCACCTATGTGCTTTCGGCCGGTTACTACGATGCCTACTATCTGCAGGCGCAGAAGGTTCGCACGCTGATCAAGCGCGACTTCGAACTGGCGTTCCACGCCGGCGTCGACGCGATTCTCACGCCGGCAACGCCGTCTTCTGCCTTCGGCATCGCCGACGAGGACCTGGCCTCCGATCCGGTGAAGATGTATCTGAACGACATCTTCACCGTGACGGTCAACATGGCCGGCCTTCCGGGCATCGCCGTTCCCGGCGGCCTCGATCACAAGGGCCTTCCGCTGGGCCTGCAACTGATCGGCAAGCCGTTCGAGGAAGAGACGCTGTTCAAGACGGCACACGTCATCGAGCAGGCCGCCGGCCGCTTCACGCCCGCCAAGTGGTGGTAATCTCTTGAGGGCGGTGCCGACAAGGTATCGCCCTTTCTTCTGTTGAGTCCGTTGTAGCCATTCCTGTCGCGGAGGGGCCTGCGTCATGCCAGCCATCCGTCATGCCCGCGCCGGCGACGTCGACCGACTGACGGAGGTCGGTCTCGCCGCCTGGCAATCCGCGATTGCCGGTCTTGCCGATGGTGAGAGAATGCGGCGTGTGGCAGAGGCCTCGTTCTTCCGTTTTCTTTCCGAGCACTGGTTGTCCGTTTTGTTGATCGAAGCCGAAGGCGGCATTCGCGGCTGGGTGGCGCGTGAGGATTTCGACAACGCGATATCCGACCTGTGGATCGAGCCGGCGGCCCAGGGCAGGGGCTTCGGCGCCATGCTGCTTGGCGAGATCGAGCGCCGCATTGCTTCGGACGGATTCGATGTCGCCACCGCCAAGACCCATGCGCGCAATGACCGAGCCGTGGCCTTCTTCCGCAACCGTGGCTACGGGGTCAGCTGGCTTTCCACCGTCTACGCGCCGCAACTCGACAGCGATGTCGAGTTCATCGGCCTGAGCAAAGCCCTGACCGAGTAGGACGAGTGCCGCTGACCCAGTGCCTATCCGTGCATGGCTGAGGGCGCTTGTTGCAGATGCTGGAGAAGGCGGCCGCGCGTCCGTTGGTTCTGAAACCCTTCCACCAGCCGTTTGGGTTATGGTTCTCGGGGTTCGTTTTCGCCGCCTGCGCGCTCGGCATTCTGAGCCGCCCAGTATCGGCAGTGGACGGATTGCTGCTTGCTGCGGACCGCGCGTTACCAGGCGAAGGACACCGGACGCGATTGCGTCCGGTGCGCCGTTGGTTGGCTCAAGGTAAAGGCGACGCTTCACCTTACGTAAAGAGCCAACGATATCGGATATCATCTGACGTCCGATATCGTCGGTTTTTGCCGCTTAGCGGTTGTTGAGTTCAGAGCGCACTAGCAGCAAGCCTCGCTCCGTGATGCGATAGGGCTTTCCGCCAGAAGACGAGATTGCCTTCTTGCGCTTCAGTTTGCGGAAGAGCTCCAGGTCGAAGCCAGGGTAAACCCAACCGTCGCGGGTGAAGCACCGGATTTCGGTGATCGCCTTGCTTTCGCGGATGATTTCGATGCGGCCGCCCTGGGCCAAATGATGAAGGATGCGCTGTTCGGCGCGTGAGATGTCCATTTCTGAATGTTCCGGAATAGCGTTCGTAAGAACGCAGGAAAACGTTCCGCAAATCACTGGGAAAGCGGGGTGACGTTTCCGGCCCGTGCGCGCAATCAAAAGGGGATTGCGGGGACGGGCCCTTACCGGGACTCAGACGAAGAAGTGAACATCAAAACTCCAGAAAGACGGTTCTTTCCTAGAAGACGCTCGCGAGAACGTCAAGGTATCCGTGCAACGCCAGGGTACCAAGCACTGCCGCCGCCAACTGGAGGACGATGATGAACGCCAGCCGCGTTCGAAAGGGTTCCTTGCGCGTCTTGTGACGAAACACATGCCGGGCTGCCATCGCCCCCGGACTTCCGCCGAGAAAAGCAATTGTCAGCAGTGTCTGCTCGCTGATGCGCCAGCGGCCGGCGCGCGCTGCCCGTTTGTCGAACCAAAACAGCCCGAAGCTCAAGATGTTGATGTAGGCTGCGTACAATGCGAGTGCGGTGGCGGTGGACATCGGTAAATCTTGGCGCAAGGGTACTAAGCGGTGGTTAAGTGGCACGTCGCATTCGAGGTTGCCTGGAGATAGGCGCCGCATGACGCCGAACAACTTGCACCGGCGGGCCAATTGTTCTACCGAGAAACCAAGAATTCAGGCTTCAAAGAAGAGCATGATATGAGCATTGTCGACGTCCGTACCCCCGATCCGAAACGCTTCATTCCTGGCGCCACCGGCGACTGGGAGGTCATCATCGGCATGGAAGTCCATGCTCAGGTGCTTTCCAATTCGAAGCTGTTTTCGGGCGCCTCGACGGAGTTCGGCAACGCGCCGAATGCGAACGTCTCGCTCGTCGATGCCGCCATGCCCGGCATGCTGCCCGTCATCAACGAGGAATGCGTGAAGCAGGCGGTGCGCACCGGTCTCGGCCTGAAGGCTGCGATCAACAATCGCTCGATCTTTGACCGCAAGAACTATTTCTATCCGGACCTGCCGCAGGGCTACCAGATCTCCCAGTTCAAGGATCCGATCGTCGGCGAAGGCAAGATCATCATTTCGATCGGACCGGACCGTCAGGGACACTTCGAGGATGTCGAGATCGGCATCGAGCGCCTGCATCTGGAACAGGATGCCGGCAAGTCGATGCACGACCAGCATCCGTCGATGTCCTATGTCGACCTCAACCGCTCGGGCGTGGCGCTGATGGAGATCGTCTCCAAGCCGGACATGCGCTCGTCGGATGAGGCCAAGGCCTATATGACGAAGCTGCGCTCGATCGTGCGTTACCTCGGCACCTGCGACGGCAACATGGACGAAGGCTCGATGCGCGCCGACGTCAACGTTTCCGTCCGTCGTCCGGGCGAAGGCTTTGGCACGCGCTGCGAAATCAAGAACGTCAACTCGATCCGCTTTATCGGCCAGGCCATCGAGTATGAAGCACGCCGCCAGATCGGCATTCTCGAGGACGGCGGCAGCATTGACCAGGAGACCCGCCTGTTCGACCCGAACAAGGGTGAGACCCGCTCGATGCGTTCCAAGGAAGATGCGCACGACTACCGCTACTTCCCGGATCCGGACCTCTTGCCGCTGGAATTCGACGACGCTTTCGTCGAGGCGCTGAAGGTCGATCTGCCGGAACTGCCCGACGACAAGAAAGAGCGCTTCGTTCGCGACCTCGGCCTCTCGGTCTATGACGCCTCGGTGCTCGTCTCCGAAAAGTCGATCGCCGATTATTTCGAGGCGGTGGCGGAAGGTCGCGACGGCAAGATTGCTGCCAACTGGGTCATCAACGACCTGCTCGGCGCCTTGAACAAAGCCGGCAAAGCCATTGAAGAGACTCCGGTTTCGCCGGCCCAGCTCGGCGGCATCATCGACCTCATCAAGGCCGAGACCATCTCCGGCAAGATCGCCAAGGATCTCTTCGAGATCGTCTGGAACGAGGGCGGCGACCCGGCGGAGATCGTCGAAGCCCGCGGCATGAAGCAGGTGACCGACACCGGCGCCATCGAAAAGGCCGTCGACGAGATCATCGCCGCAAACCCGGATCAGGTCGCCAAGGTTCAGGCCAAGCCCTCGCTCGCCGGCTGGTTCGTCGGCCAGGTGATGAAGGCGACCGGCGGCAAGGCCAACCCGCAGGCCGTACAGGCGCTCGTCAAGGCCAAGCTCGGCATCGAGGAATAACGATGTTCTTCGTGCGCACGGCGAGCGAGCGCGATCTGGAAAAGGTTCGCGCCCTGTTGTCCGAAACGTGGCACGCGACCTACGACACCTTCTATGGTGTCGAGAAGGTCAACGAACTGACGGGGCGCTGGCACTCGTTGCCGGCGCTGAAAGCGCAGGTCGTGCGCAAGAACGCCGAGTTCCTGGTGGCAGATGACGGTCGCCAGATCGGCGGAATGGGCTTTGCGGCCATGTCCGATACGCAAGCCAAGACCGCCGTGCTCCACCAGCTCTATGTGCTGCCGAAGTTCCAGCGGCAGGGCATCGGCCGCGATATCTTCGCCGAACTCGAAACCTGCTTTCCGGATGCCGAGCGCATGCGCGTCGAGGTCGAGCCGCAGAATCTGCACGCGCTTGCTTTCTACCGGACGCACGGCTTCAACGAGGTGGGCTCGACGGCCAGTCACGGCGATGAACCCGGTTTGCCGGCCATCATCCTTGAGAAAATGCTGCTCGGCTAAAGGCTCGTTCCGGCGATTCCGAGCAACGCCCTGTGGAAAACCCCATGCGGCGAGGCGCTGTCGTGAAACCGTTCCCTTGTAGTGCTTGGTCCGCCGTCGATGAATGAAGCGAACGGGGAGAACCATGGACGCAGTCGCCGAACTCTTGATCCGCAAGGCCGAACGCGGAGACCTGCCGGCAATCATCGGCCTCTTTGCCGATGATGAGATCGGCGGGCATGGTGACACGACCGATGCGGAAGCCTTCGAGGACTACGTCGCCGCCTTCGAGAAGATTGAGGCCTCGTCACTACAGACACTCTTTGTCGCGGTTCTCGGCGACGAGATCGTCGGTACCTTTCAGACGGCGCTGCATACGACGCTGTCCGGGCGTGGCAGCTCCAGCCTGATTGTCGAGGCGGTGCAGACACGGGGAGACATGCGCGGGCGCGGGATCGGCGAACGCATGATGCGCCACGCGATTGCCGAAGCGCGGGAACGCGGCGCGAGCAAGGTGCGGCTCACGTCCAATGGCGTGCGCACCGATGCGCACCGCTTCTACGAGCGGATCGGCTTCACGCGCAGTCACGTCGGCTTCCTGATGCCGTTGAAATGACGGCCCTTGCCTCGGAATCACTGGACAAGCCATGAGCGGCGGGGCATAAGCGGGAACATAGTTTTGGTATCTGGCCGCCTTCCCAACGGCCGGTCAAGGACGGCATCCATGAAGCTCCTGCTGCAGATTTTCACCTGGTGGAACGAACAGACGATCGGAACGCGCTTTCACACCTGGCGCCACGGTCAACGGGTTGGTCAAGACGAACTCGGCAATGTCTACTATCAGGGCGGCAAGGACTCCGAAGGTCGCACCCGTCGCTGGGTGATCTACAACGGCTACGCCGAAGCTTCGGCCATTCCGGCAGGCTGGCACGGCTGGATGCATCACCGGACCGACGTTTCGCCGGCCGATGAGAAGTACGCGCCGCGCGAATGGCAGAAGCCGCACCGCGCAAACCCGACCGGTACAGCCAATGCCTACCGTCCCCAGGGCTCGATCGCAGCCACCGGCAAGCGTCCGCGCGTGACCGGCGACTATGATGCCTGGACGCCGGGTTCCTAATAATCTGTTCTCAGTGAAGACGACGGACCGCGGAATAGGTTCCTCGATCATGGCGCGGCCACAATTGATGGTTAGCGCCTGAAATCCATCGATGATGAACAGGGCACGCGGGAGACAGGCGACAATGGCAGGTTCTGATCTGCGCAAGGCAATCGGCCAAGGAGCACGGCGTTTGGGCTTGTCCCTGCTTGCCACCTTGCCGCTGATCGCATCTGCCGAAGCCGTCGACGCTGCGCGCCTTTCCAATGCCGTTGCCGTCTTCTCCGGTATCGACAAGATCACCGGACGCATCACCACCTTCGACGTCTATATCGGCGAGACGGTCCAGTTCGGCGCCCTCCAGGTGACGCCGCGCGTCTGCTACAGCCGCGACGATACCGAAGCGCAGAAGATCACGACCTTCGTCGAGGTCGAGGAGATTACGCTCGACCGCAAGATCCGCCGCATCTTCACCGGCTGGATGTTTGCCGACAGCCCCGGCCTGAACGCCGTCGAACATCCGGTCTATGACGTCTGGCTGCAGTCCTGCAAGGCGACATCCGATCTGCCGCCGCCGGATACCGCAGCGAAGCAATAGTTCGCTGTGGCTGCCGAACCTAGCGGCAGCCGATACACCTTCCATCCTTCGATATCACGGTGGCGTTATGCGCTTGGCGGTTCCTTGCGGCCGAACAGGCCCTTGAAGAACCGGGCGACAGCGGCGCCCGCAATCACGATGAGCACGCCGCCCTTTTTCAGGAATGCCAGCCCGACGGCAAGCAGGCCGACCTTCGCGGCGACCTTGGCGCCGGCGCCGGCGGCAATAAGGCCCGCCATGCCATAGGCCGCGACCGCGTCGCCTTCCTTGAAGTCCGCGTAGGCCTGCCCGGGATCGAACTGCACCATGCCAGCTACACCAGGCAGGCCTGACTTGATTTCGTCGAGCTGCTCCAGCCCTGAAACGAAGTTCATCTGCAGCACGCCCTCTCTGCTGAGGATACGAACAGAGTAGTTCAGGGTGTGGGGGGCGTTCGGGTCCTTGCCAAAGATCAGGTCGCGGGCCCAGTGCATCGTGTGCGTACCCAGATCGTAATGGGGAGGGGAGGCCCAGCCGACCAGCGTGATCGGATCGTAGCCCTGCTTTTCTCGCTCGAGGTTGTTTTCGGCGGAGGCTTCCTTCAGTTGCGCCAGAAGTTGCGTAAAATCGATGGTCAGCGCGTCTGCATCCGAAACGTAACCGTCCTTCAGATAGTCGATGACCGATCCCCAGGCCTTGTCACCGTCCGGCGGGTACTTGGCGGGAAAGACCATGCCGAGATAACCCTCGGCCGAGCCCGGCGGATTGCCCCACAGGTCGACAAGGACCTTCTTGGTGTCGGCAGGATCCAGGAAGTAGAAGTCCGCTGGAATATCGAGCTGTGCGTGAGCGGAAGGCAATGCCACCTTGCCCTGCTTGAAATCGAGCGACCCGATGATGGCGGACAATTCCGGGGGCAGATTCGGTTCGCCGCCGAACATCTCGCGATAGGTCTTTGCTTCCGCAACAGTGCTGGAAGCGATCAAAACCGACAATGCCAATATAATCTTGTTCATCCTGGTGCCCTCGAAAACGCTCGAAGTCTGGATGAACATATGAAGTAAGTACATCTCCAGGTGGAGATATCCAAAGAAGAGTATGCGTCTAGAACGAGAGATCCGAAGAGTTCATCGCGTTGCCGAGCATGATTTCGTACTCGGCCTTCGGCACGTCGATCGCGCCGAAGGACTTCAGGTGCTCGGTGGTGAACTGGGTGTCCAGCAACTCGAATCCCTTGGCGCGCAGGCGCTCCACCAAATGCACGAGGCAGATCTTCGAGGCGTCGGTACGTCGGGAAAACATGCTCTCGCCGAAGAACGCCGAACCGAGAGAAACACCGTAAAGACCGCCGACCAACATATCGTCCTCCCAGGCCTCGACGCTATGGGCGTAACCCATCGTGTGGAGCGTTGCGTAGAGAGTGCGGATCTTGTTGTTGATCCAGGTCGTCGGCCGGTCCGGGGCGGGGGCCGCACAGCCATCCATCACCGCTTCGAAGGCGGTGTTGAAGCGGATCTCGAAGGGTTTTCGGCGGATCGTCTTCGCAAGGCTGCGGGAGACGTGAAAGTCCGTGAGCGGGATGACGCCGCGAATTTCCGGCTCGACCCAGAAAAGCTCCGGGTCGTCAGCCGAATCGGCCATCGGGAACAGGCCGATCGAATAGGCGCGCAGCAGCATGTCCGCAGTAATGTCGGGCTGCTTGCTGCGCGTCCCTTTCAATTTATGGCCCTTACTCGGACGTGGCGGCCAGATGCTTTTCCAGCCAATGGATATCATAGTCGCCGTTGGCAATGTCCTGATTATTGATCAGGTCCTGGAACAACGGAAGCGTCGTCTTGATGCCGTCGATGACAAATTCATCGAGGACGCGGCGCAGACGCATCATGCACTCGACGCGAGTACGCCCGTGCACGATCAGCTTGCCGATCAGGCTGTCGTAGTAGGGCGGGATTCGGTAGCCCTGATAGGCGCCGGAGTCGACGCGCACGCCAAGACCGCCCGGCGCGTGGAAATGCGTGATCGTGCCCGGGGAGGGGACGAAGGTGCGCGGGTCCTCGGCGTTGATGCGGCACTCGATGGCGTGACCGGAGAACACGATGTCTTCCTGCCTGACCGAGAGGCCGCCGCCGGAGGCGACGCGGATCTGCTCGTGTACGAGGTCGATGCCCGTGATCGCTTCAGTGATCGGATGCTCGACCTGAAGACGGGTATTCATTTCGATGAAATAGAATTCGCCGTTTTCGTAGAGGAACTCGATCGTACCGGCGCCGCGGTACTTCAGCTTTTTCATCGCGTCGGCGCAGACCTGACCGATCTTCATGCGCTGGTCGACGTTGAGAGCGGGGGAGTTGGCCTCTTCCCAGACTTTCTGGTGGCGGCGCTGCAGCGAGCAATCGCGTTCGCCAAGATGCACCGCATTACCGGCGCCGTCGCCGACGATCTGGATTTCGATGTGACGCGGCTTGCCGAGGTACTTTTCCATGTAGACGGCGTCGTTGCCGAAGGCCGCAAGGGCCTCGGCGCGCGCCGTTGCGACGGCTTCCTCGAGATCAGCTTCGCTACGGGCAACCTTCATGCCGCGGCCGCCGCCGCCGGCTGTCGCCTTGATCAGAACCGGAAAGCCGATCTTGCGCGCGACGTCCAGCGCGTTTTCCGGCTTCACTTCGCCATCGGAACCCGGAACGACCGGGATGCCAAGCTCCTGCGCCGTCTTCTTGGCGGTGATCTTGTCACCCATGATGCGGATATGTTCCGCAGTCGGGCCGATGAAGGTGATGTCGTGCGCTTCAAGGATTTCGGCGAACTTGGCGTTTTCCGACAGGAAGCCGTAGCCAGGATGCACGGCGTCGGCACCGGTGATTTCGCAGGCGGCGACGATCTGGTGAATGTTCAGATAGCTATCGCGCGAGGGCGGCGGGCCGATGCAGACGCTCTCGTCGGCGAGGCGCACATGCATGGCGTCGGCGTCGGCCGTGGAATGAACGGCGACCGTGGCGATGCCGAGTTCCTTGCAGGCACGAAGCACGCGAAGGGCGATTTCGCCGCGATTGGCAATGAGAATTTTCGAGATCATCGCCGTGCCGCCTTATTCGATTACGATCAGCGGTTCGCCATATTCGACGGGGGCTGCGTCCTGGACGAAGATTTCAGTGACCTTGCCCGAGCGCGGCGCCGGGATCTGGTTCATGGTCTTCATCGCTTCGATGATGAGGATCGTCTGGCCTTCCTTAACCGTGGCGCCGACCTCAACGAAGGGGCGGGCTCCCGGTGCGGGAGAGAGGTAGGCAGTGCCGACCATCGGCGCGGTCACGGCATTCTTCGATGCGCGGGCGCTCTCGGCGGCCGGAGCGGCAACGGCGTTTGCCGGGGCGGCCGCTGCGGCGGGCATCTGGTAAGCCGGCATCTGCGGCATGGCCATCGGCATGGCAACCGGCGTGCCGTTGCGCGAAACGCGAATGCGCAGGTCGTCCTGCTCGACTTCGATCTCGGTCAGATCGGTGTCCTTGAGAATGTTGGCGAGATCGCGGATCAGCGCCTGGTCGATACCTGGTTTCTTGTCAGCCATGGAATATGAGCCTCTTGTGTTCTTTTTATTTCGACGGATTTGTCAGGTTCTTTAGCGCATGCAGCGCAAGAATGTAACTCTGGGCGCCGAAGCCGCAGATGACGCCCTTGACGGCCGGCGCGATCATCGACTTGTGACGGAATTCCTCGCGGGCATGGATGTTCGAGAGGTGCAGTTCGACCACCGGGATGCCAATGGCGCGGATGGCGTCGTGAAGCGCGATCGACGTATGGCCGTATGCCGCGGGATTGATCGCAACTCCGGCCGCGATGCTGCCGGCCTCATGCAGCCAGTCTACCAGCGTACCCTCGTGGTTCGACTGGCGGAAATCGACCTCGAAACCGAGCGATTTGCCTTCCGCCTTGCACATGGCCTCGATATCGGCGAGCGTCTGGCCACCATAAATACCCGGCTCGCGCTTGCCCAGCGCATTCAGGTTGGGGCCGTTCAGCACGAAAATGGTCGATGGCATAAGGGATTCCGGTCCGGTGATGGAGGGTTACCTATAGACTGATGGTCCCGCGAGGAAAAGCCCTTTGGCCCCCCGCGGGATTTGTCCACAGTCATGGGAAGGTTTGTCAGCAGGCGGTCTTGCCGCATTCGCGCATGTTGGAGACCTTGCCCTCGATCTCTTCGGCGCCGACGGCACCGAAGACGGCCTCGTTGCCGATGACATAAGATGGCGTGCCGGTGATGCCGAGATCGTTGGCAAGCCCATAGGCTTCCCGCACGGCCGCGTCATGCGGCTCTTTTTCCATCTTGGCGCGCAACTGATCCTCGGGGACACCGAGCTTGGCTGCGACTGCAAGGGCGGTCTCTTCCGTGGCGCGGTCTTCGCCGCCGAGAAGCGCACGATGGAAGTCGCCGTATTTCTCCGGGGCCACGAGGCGGAACGCGGCGCTCACCTTGTGAGCTGCCAGCGAGTCCGGGCCGAGGATCGGCAGTTCCTTCAGCACGAAGCGGACGTTCTTGTCCTTGCTGATGATAGCGTCCATGTCCGAAAGCGCGCGTTTGCAATAGCCGCAGTTGTAGTCATAGAACTCAACGATGGTGACGTCGCCCTTGGGGTTGCCAAGCACCATGTCGTAGTCGGAGTTGAAGATCGCCTTCTTGTTTTCGGTGATCGCGCTTTCTGCCGCTTCCTGCTGCTTGGCGCGCTGCTTCGTGGCCAGCGCTTCCTGGACCTCAAGCATGATCTCCGGATTGGCGATCAGATACTCCTTGATGAAGGCGCCGATCTCTTCCTTCTGCTTCGCGTCGAGCGCAAATGCGCTCTGCGGCAGGCTGACCCCGGCCACGAGCGCGGCGAGCGTTCCGGCGGCAATCATCTTGGTGCTGAAATTCATTTCTACCTCGTTGTCCTTGCGTATCCTGTGTGTGGTCCATCCCCAGTCGTCACGTCAACCGGCAGTTCTGTCAGACAACAGGAATCCTCGTATCCGCTACATGCTGGCAGCATAGGGTGGGTGTCGCGGAAACGAAACGGCAAAATCGGCGGAAATACGGCACTCGCGGACTTGTGAAGGTCAATTTCATCGGGCAAAGGGGCTGGAGAACAGCCGCTTATCGAGGATTTTCCGTTGGTAGACTTGTCAAAACGCAGCGCCGTCGAACCTTTCCACGCGATGGATGTGCTGGCGGAGGCAACACGCCGCCGCGATGCCGGCCACCCGGTGATCTCGATGGCGGTCGGGCAGCCTGCCCACCCGGCACCGCAGGCGGCACTCGAAGCCGCGCGCAACGCACTCCAGCACGGGCGTCTTGGCTATACCGACGCACTCGGCACTCTGTCGTCGCGAACCGCGATCGCTCGCCACTACGAGAAGCGTCACAGTATCGCGCTCGATCCGCAGCGGGTCGCCGTGACCACGGGCTCATCGGCCGGCTTCAATCTTGCCTTCCTTGCGCTCTTCGACCCCGGTGATTGCGTTGCGATTGCCCGGCCCGGCTATCCAGCCTACCGCAACATCCTCGCAGCGCTCGGCCTGACGGTGGTCGAAGTCGAGGCCAACGCCGAGACCGGCTTCACGCTGACACCGGAAAGCCTGGCGCGCGCTGCCGAGAAGGTCGGTCGCCCGCTGAAGGGCGTGTTGCTGGCCAGCCCGGCCAACCCGACCGGTACGGTGACGGGCAGGGCCGGGCTCAAGGCGCTCGCCGACTATTGCCGTGCGGAAAAGATCGCTTTCATTTCAGACGAAATCTATCACGGTCTGACCTTTGCCGGCGAAGAGGCGAGTGCGCTCGAAGTCACCGACGAGGTGATCGTCATCAACTCCTTCTCCAAATATTACTGCATGACCGGATGGCGCATCGGTTGGATGGTACTGCCGGCCGACAAGGTGCGAGGCTTCGAGCGCATTGCCCAAAGCCTTTACATTTCGCCGCCGGAACTGTCGCAGATCGCGGCCGAAGCAGCACTCGAGGCGCATGAGGAACTCGACCGCTACAAGGCTGCCTATGCGGCCAATCGCGACATGTTGCTGAAGCGCCTCCCGGAGATCGGCCTGTCGATCGCCTCGCCGATGGACGGTGCCTTCTACGCCTATGCCGATGTCAGCCGCTTCACCAATGACAGCATGGCCTTTGCCCGGCGGATGCTGGCGGAAATCAATGTGGCGGCGACGCCGGGCTTCGACTTCGACCCGCTTGAGGGGCATCGCACGATGCGATTTTCCTATGCGGGGGCCGAGGCCGACATGGTCGAGGCAATGGACAGGATCGCGCGCTGGCTTGCCTGATTGCGCGGCTGGACGGATAGGGTGCGAGCGCGGCCCGTCTGCTGTGGCTTTCATCGGTAAAAGAAAAGGCCCGGAGCGATCCGGGCCTTTCTATTTTCAATCTTTCGAGTTCAACGCCACGACGCGTCAGGGCCTCGGCTGAGAGCCTGGAGGCGGCTTCTTAGAAGAAGCCGCGGCGCTGCCACCAACCGCCCTTTTTCGGCTTGTTGGCCTCTTCCTCTTCGCCTTCGGTCTTCACCGCACTCGAGGTTACCACCGGCTCCGAAGCAATCTTCGAAAGATCGCGGTTCGCGCGCACCGGCTTGGTTTCGGCGAGATCGGCAGTGGCCTCTTCTACCGCCTCGACGGCGACATCGGCGACCGCTGGCTGGTCTTCGACAGCCGCCTGGGCAGCTTCATCGACGGTTGCGACCGGCTCTTCGGCCTTCACTGCCTTTTTGCGGGTCCGCTTCGGCTTGGCCGGCTTGGCTTCGACGACCTCGGCTTCCTCGACGACTGCAGCGGTTTCTTCTGCAGCGACCGCCACTTCGATCTCTGCGGCCACGGCCGGCGCTTCTACGGCTTCCGGTTCGTCGGCGTCTTCACCTTCCGCATCGGCCTCGAGCTGGCCTTCGCCTTCACCTTCGCCTTCCGGACGGTTGCGACGGCCGCCGCGCTTGCCACGGCGGCGCCGCTTGCGCTTCTGCTCGCCGTCAGCGTTGGTGGCTTCTGCATCCACGCCCTCGTCGTCCGCATCGCCTTCGTCGGCATCCTCGTCGGCGTCGTCTGCCGCTTCGGAAACCTGGCTGACGGCGCCTTCGGCTTGCTGCCCACCCTTGCCACGGCGGCGACGGCGACGCTTGCGCTTGCGCCCGCCCTGGTCGTCGGCAGACTGTGCAGCCTTCGGTTGCTCCTGGCGCGGCTCGCTGGCGATTTCTTCGGCTTCTTCTTCGTCGAGATCCTCGTCGA
>NZ_JAEPRP010000369.1:0-1252 GCF_016652895.1 Ensifer sp. SSB1 | reverse complement strand
CATTCTCCTGATGGACGAAGCCTATTCGGCGCTCGATCCGCTGATCCGCGTCGACATGCAGACGGTGCTTCTCGACCTGCAGAAGGAACTGAAGAAGACGGTGGTGTTCATCACCCATGATCTCGACGAGGCGCTGCGCCTCGGCGACAAGATTGCGATCCTGCGCGATGGCCGCGTGGTGCAGCAGGGCACGGGCCAGGAAATCGTGCTGTCGCCGGCCGACGACTACATCACCGCCTTCGTCAAGGAAGTGAACCGCGGCCGGGTTATCAATGTCGAAACGATCATGCGGCCGCTTTCCGGCAATGCCGAGGGCGTGCCGCTGGCGGCCGGGACGGTGCTGGAAGCAGCAGCCCGCAGCATGACCGCCGCCCGCGTTTCAAGCGCCCATGTGGTCGATGGCAACGGCCGCCCGATCGGCGCGCTCGATCTCTCGACGGTCATCGCCGCCATGGTCACACCGGTCAGTCATGAAGACCGTGCGGCGGCGTAAACTTCGATGGCATTAGGCTGGCGACCGCCCCTCATCCGCGCGGTGAGGGAAGCGCCCCTCATCCGCCTGCAGGCACCTTCTCCCCGTTTTGACGGGGAGAAGGGACAAGTGGCGATGCCACGTTTCCCGACTAGCAGAGCTATTTTGATGCTTGGAAGCAGCGTCCGGAACGCCAGCCAAGGGTCAGCGGTTGCCGCCGCCTTCGTCCCCACGCCCCGCTTGCGGGGAGAGGATTAGGGTGAGGGGCAAGCCTCGCACCAATGTGTTGAGAGATCAGTTCGTAGTGGTCGTCGACGTTGCAGCGGCGACCGGTTCGGCGGCGCTGGCAGCACTTGCGTCTTCCTTCGGCGGCAGGAACTTGTCGAGGAGCGAGATCATGTCGTCGTCGCGCGATTGCGCCGTCTTGCCGCCCATGACGACGGCGACCAGCCGCGTGCCGCCACGCTTGGCGGAGGTCACGAGATTGTAGCCGGAAGCGTCCGTATAACCGGTCTTGATGCCGTCGACGCCTTCGTAGCGCTTCATCACGCCGTTATGGCCGCGCAGCTTCATGCCGCGGAACTCGATCGTCTTGTTCGCGAAGAGCTGGAATTCCTCGGGAAAGTCGCGCATCAGCGCGAGGCCGAGCGTCGCCATGTCGCGCGCGGTCGTCACCTGCGCCGGATCCGGCAGACCGTTGGCATTCTTGAACACCGTACGGCTCTGGCCGAGCGCCTGCGCCTTGCTGGTCATCATCTGGCCGAAGGCCGCTTCCGTTCC